>BTQB01000010.1:0-23575 GCA_036985655.1 Anaerolineae bacterium
ATCAATCACATCCCCGTTTGGAGTAAAGACATAAATGCGCTCCCCCAGCAGTTCTTTCTTAAACGACTCGTCATCGGTCGAACTTTCAACTGTATCCTGCAAAGAGGATAATAATTGTCTTAACCAATTGACCCGTTGACTAAGGGCTGAACTCCTCTTGTTGCCCTCCTTATAGGCCCAGTGGGCCGCGATTCCCCTTTCTGCTTCCTCGTGCATTGACCTGGTTCGAATTTGGACTTCCAGGGTCTGTCCTTTATCGTCGATAACAGCGGTGTGGAGCGATTGGTACCCATTTGGCTTGGCCCTGGCAATATAATCATCAAATTCATGCGGAATCGGCTGCCAGATGTTATGGACTATCCCAAGAACCTGGTAACACAAATTTGGCTCATCATCTTCAATAATCACCCTTAGCGCGCGAATATCATATATCTGTTCTAAATTCACGCCTTTATCGCCCATTTTACGATAAATTGAATAGATGTGTTTTGGTCTACCGGTGATTTCTGCCTGGATGTTCGCTTCGTTGATATGATTTCGGAGGATATCGGCCGCGATGTCGATCCGCTTATCCCGTTCTGTTCGTCGCTCATCAATCTGTCCAGCAATTCGATGATACTTTTCCGGTTCTGTATACCTGAATGCCAAATCCTCCAATTCCCATTTAAGCTGCCATATACCGAGTCGATTAGCTAATGGTGCATGGATATCTCGGGCCTCCATCGCTAGCTTTAGGCGAATATCCTCGGGCAGATTAATGGCATGACGTAAATCCTCAAGCCTGTCGGCCAGGTGGATAAGGATGATACGCATATCACCTTCAACGATCGTTAAAATTGCCCGTCTAATCGCTTCCAGGGCTCTATAATCTTTTTCAGGGTGATGTTTATCGGTATAGGGCGTGAGCTTGCCCAAAGCATTGACCAGATTGGCAACCTCCTCTCCGAAAATTGCCTGTATGTTTTCAAGTCCGACATCGGTGTGATGAAGCAGGGTGTCATGAAGAAGGCAGGCAGTGACAGTATTAGGATCTACACCAAGGTTTGTTACTGTCACAGCAAGAGCTAAATCGTGATCGATATAGCGTTCGCCAGATTGGCGCAGCAAGCCACCGTGAGCTTCTTTAGCGAACTCATACGCTTTCCGGACCTGCAGCTCAATATCACTGGCCTCTGGAAAGTCCAGTAAAGCAAGCAAATCTTCCAGGGTATAATCCCTACTCTTTGTCATTGGATATCAAGTTACTATGCTGCAAAAAAATCTAACACACACCTGACAATAAAAAACAGGCGTACCCTCATCTGGCGGGACGCCTGCAATCCTACAGAATTGAAGTTTGCTTGAAACTTCTTATGCTTCCATCTCGCCAGGTTCACCTTCCTCACCGGCAGTCATTTCAGCAATATCATCGGCCGCTTCCTGAACGCGTTCTTTGCTATTTTCCTGGGCTTTTGACGGCTTTCTTTTTCCTTCATCTAATATTATTCTAGCCCGTTCCTGAACCTGCTGGCCAGTCACTTTCATTCGCTCTTGAGCATCCAGCCAAGATGAACTGGCAACTTCTCCATAGCGATTGATCTGTTCACCACCTGCAAGCCTTATCTCTTCACTCTTTGCAGCAATCTGGGCGCGAGTCTCTTCTCCTGATTGGGGGGCTGTTAACAAGGCAGTTGCAGCGCCCACCAACCCGCCGATAACAAATCCTGCCATAAATGCACCAATCTCACCACCATCTTCACTCATATTCGCTCTCCTTCAATTATCCTTAAAACTTAATCAGGTAAATTCTTCCGTGGATTACCAAATAACGTTTGCGCTCCTCGTTTCACACCTGCTACAACACTAGTCACTCTTACTACTGGTTGAATCACACCCTTGCTGACGAAAGCCGATGTACCTCTAACAGTACCAATTGTTTCATTAGTTTGCTCGAGAATCGGCTTAATCTCATATTCAATGGTATTTACCAGTCGAATGAGCATGATTAACATGAGCATTAGAACTATCCCGAATACACATGATTCCAGCGCCAATGCAATGATGAAAATATCTCTTAAGGCTTCTAATTCCGCTGGATAGGTGCTAGCCAAGTAGATAATACCAACGACCAAACCAATCCCTAGAATAATTAAGACAATGATTCCAATGACAAGGTAAACTGTTGGAATCAATTCTTGTTGAGGTTGATTGGACGCTGGAAGATCTTCGCTCATGTTAATAACTTGTTCGGTGCTAGAGTATAACATTAAGAGAATGCATAAACAATCAGACCCGACGGTCTCGATTTAGAAACCAGCTAGCAATTATTGCCATCCATGCCCCTAAGCTGGCGCTCAGGAGATTTATCGTTCCCAACTGGAAAACGTCAAATCCAAACCAAGTGCCCACAAAGTGGCCAACCGTAAAACCAAGCCATGCTGAAATTACGTAGAGAGCTATCTTACGAGGTGGCCCACCCATAATCAAGTGAAAAATTGCACCATAGGCCGTAGCTAAAAATAGACCAAGAACCAATCCGGAAGCTGTACTCGTCAACTGATTACCTCATCGGTTATAAGTCCACCACCCAAACAATTGTATTCTTGGTATATGACTGCCGCTTGACCTGCCGTGATGCCATAGACTGGCTGCTCGAATCTAATCATCAGGCGCTCATTATCCATTTGGCGGATTGAAGCTGGCACAGGATCAGCTGTATAACGGATTTTTACTGTTATGCCTGATGCACGATCCGGGAATTCTCCTGAAAGCCAGTTCACCTCAGAGGCAACTAATGCTTTTCTTCCCAGAGATTCATGTGGTCCGACGATGATCTTATTTCCTTCGATCTTCTTGGAAAGTACGTAAAGAGGTCGGTTGGAGGCAATTCCCAGGCCCTTTCTTTGGCCGATGGTGTAGTATTGAAGACCCTTGTGTACTCCGAGCAAGTGACCACTTTGATCCGCAATTGGTCCTGGTTTTATTTCCCCAGGTATTCTTGCCCTCAAGAATTTTCGATAATCCCCATCAGTCAGAAAACATAAATCCATACTTTCATCTTGCGCCGAGACGTTTAAATCAAATTGCTCTGCGATTTCTTTTACTTCATTCTTCGTATAATCACCAATCGGGAATATGAGGTGTTGGAGTTGATATTGCTGGAGAACATAAAGGACATAGGATTGATCTTTCCGGTTATCCTTAGCTTTTAAGATTTGATATACGCCATGTTTGTTAAAAATCCGGGCGTAATGTCCTGTTGCCAGATAATCTGCTCCGAGAGATAGCGCCTGTTCTAGCAAATAGTCAAACCGTATGTGTTTATTACAGGCAATACACGGATTTGGAGTCTCTCCTCTAATGTGACCGTTAATGAAGTATTGGACAACTGACTTAAAGAAATGGTCTTGAACATCTATTACGTACAAGCGAATACCCAGCTTGTCCGCTACCCTCCGAGCTACAGCTATTTGGTTAGGTGTGCAACATCGATTTTGAACTACCGGTCCACCACTAGAGGGAGCACACCACAATCTCATCATAATTCCGATGACGTCATATCCCTCTTGCGCCAGAAGGGCTGCGGTCACAGAGCTGTCAACTCCACCACTCATCGCTACTACAACTCGTGGTTTTCCCTTGATATTATCAGGCTGGAGCTGATGTTCGATCCCCATAAATAATCACAGATACTTGTTTTTTATCAGGTTCAAGCGTTCTATTATTTCGGGTAAATTCTCTAAAACATAGTTTATTTCATCGATATTGTTCTGACGGCCGACAGTTAATCTCAAGCCGCCGCTGCTCCATGTATCATCAAAACCTAATTCGTGTAGCACTGACGACGGTTTTGGATCACCAACCAGACACGCCGATCCACTGCTGGCAGCAATGCCAGCCATATCTAAATGGATTAGCAGATCGTTGCCGCTAATCTCTTTAAAAACAAAACTAGCATGATTGACCAGGCGGTTGTACTGATGTCCAGTTAATTGGCATTTCTCAGGTATCCTATTCAAAATTCCATTGATCAGTCTATCACGGAGATTCTGATAATGATAGATGTTATCTTGCATTTCGCTCATAGCCAGTTCGAAAGCACGCGCAGCTCCAGTGGCATAGGGCACATTTTCCGTACCAGCGCGCCGGCCATCTTCCTGACCCCCTCCTGTGACAGCAGGTGTCAGGTGGATGTCATTACGAGCGAACAAAATTCCAACTCCTTTCGGTCCATAAAACTTATGGGCGGCGAAACTTAGCAGGTCGATTGGCATTCTCTTAAAATCCCACTGATTTAAGGCCGCAGCTTGAACGGCATCAGAGTGAAAAAGAATATTTTGGTCTCGAGCTAATAACCCAATTTCCTCCAGGGGTTGAATTGATCCTATCTCATTGTTTGCAGCCATAATAGAGATCAATACCGTATCGGGCCGGATGGCTTTCTCAATTTCATTTACATCAACAATGCCATATGGGTCAACGGGTACGATCGTTAGCTCGAAACCATGGAGATCGCGCAATAATTTCGCGGTTTTGAGAACTGCCTTATGTTCGATAGCAGATGTTATAAAATGATTTCCTCGATTGGATATTCTGGCGGTCCACATTACTCCACGAATTGCTAGGTTATCACTCTCTGAACCGCTAGCAGTGAAAATCACCTCGTTGGGTTCTGAATTTATGAGCTCAGCAAACTTTTCCCTTGCCTGGGTAAGCCCTTGGTCAGCAATCCTTCCGATATCATGGACTGAGGAAGGGTTGCCATAAAAATCAGTCCAATATGGCAGCATCGCTTCAACTACTTCAGGACGAACAGGGGTAGTCGCAGCATGATCCAGGTAGATATAACTATCTTGAGTCATCTTTGTATATTTTATTATTATAAGGACTTGTTGTTAGGGAAGCTTCATCTAATCAGGTGCAATGGGTAGGTTCACCTTGAAAGTTGTGCCAGCGCCCTCGGCGCTTTCGGTTAATATTGATCCACCAAAGCGCTCCAATCCTTCCTTAACCATATAGAGACCCAGACCAGTGCCTGCAATGCCTCGCTCAACAGCTGTTCTTGCTCTATAAAACCTCTGATAAAGATTCGGTATTGCTTCCTGGGGAATCCCAATTCCGTCATCACGTACCACTATGCATACATGATCGCTGTTACGACGAATGGAAAGATTCACCGTGCCAGAGGGTGTAAATTTAATAGCATTTTCAATCAAATTAATAATCACCATTACCAGTGTTTCTTCATTACCTACAACAGATGGTAATTTTGACTCAATTTCCTGTTGAAAAGTTAGACCTTTGATAGTTGCTTGATCTATCAATGGCGGTAAGACTTGGTCAAGGATAATGCTAAGTTTTACTGATTCAAAAGATCCTCGAGTTTCGCGAGCTTCCATCTTGGCTAGTAATAACATTTGTCTAACCATCTTTTGAAGACGGTTGCTTTCACGTTCAATAACACCTAGAAAACGCCGCTCTTTCTCTATATCGCCAATTGCCTTACCTTCTCGTAATAATCGGGCGTACATAAGAATCGAAGCCAGGGGTGTATGTAATTCATGGACGATGTTATTAAAAAAGTCATCCCGCATTCTTTCAACTTCGCGCACCAAGCGTAGATCGCTGAAAACAAAAACCAACTCGTCTCTGTTTCCTTCTCGGTCCTGTATATCCGCGCCACTTATCAATACAGGAACAAAATCACCACTTCCTTGTTTCAAGTCACAAGCCAATTGTGGGAATTCCCCTTCTGATTCGGCCAGTTCTTCGAAGTATTCCTTGAATTCGATAGGTTTCGTCTGGACGAGATCACAGATGGGTTTTCCAATAAACTCGATATCACTTCCCCTGCCGAGAAGGGTCAAGAAGGAATCGTTTACATTTCGAATATTTCCAGAAATGCCAGTCGTAATAAGTCCTTCTGACATATTATCGAAGATTGTTTCAATCCGACGTTTCTCAGATATTACATCCTTATGAAGCCGGGCATTATCGATCGCTACAGCTAATGGCCCACTGATAGCTAACACTAATCTAAGGTTGTTATCATCAAATCTTCCATTTTTCTTATTAATAGCTTCAAGAACGCCAATAACTCGCTGTTCAACAAGCAAGGGAACACAGAGAATGGAACGCGTTTCAAAACCACTCGACTTGTCCACCTCACTGAAAAAGCGTGAATCTTTTTTTACATCATTAACAACGGCTGATTTCCCATGGGATGCGACCCAACCAGCAATGCCCTGTCCCGGATCAAGCTTAACAGGCGGACTGTTTTCAAATAGAGGGCCAAGGAGAGTATAAACGAATGTAATCTCTTTAGTATCGGGGTCAATTAAGCCGATGGAGATTGTCTCAGTCCCCAGAGCTCGTCGAACAGCATCTGTAACCTGGGTAAAGATTTTTTCAAGTTCCAGTGTTGAAGTTAGTGAGTAACTTATATCCGATACCATCCCAAATTCTACTTTCTGTTGGTTTATCTCATGACGCATGTAGCAGCGATCGAGAAACACGGTTACAAGTGCAGCGCTATCTCTAAGAGATTCTGCGATGAATGGATCGTCGATGGTCGGATCAATAAGCATTAAAGCACCGGGTCTTGATTTGGCGCTGGATTCTTTCGGATAGGGAAGTGGTACAAGACAAATAGTTGATCCTGGAATCTGCCAAATGTCGTTTCTAATCAATTCACCAGGTCCAAGCATATGTTTATCAATTACCGCGGAAAACCCATCGTTTATTTTTTGCTGGATCGTATCGCCTAAACCCTCCCACCTTGCTTGCTCAATCTGGCCGTCAGCGTCACACACCCAGGCATCATAATCTCCCCGTACAGGATCATTTAGGGCTACTACAGCAGTTAGCTTGGTTTCTTCAGCTAGAGCCTGAGCAACGACTGCACAGACACCGTGCGCGTCGTATGAGCCAGCAAGGTCTAAAATTAGTCGTTTCAATAGATGGGTTGTTGTTTCAGTGGCTGATAGGGTCATTTCATCCATAATACTTTCTGATTTATAGCCTTGGGCGATCGAGTTGACAAATAATCAGGATCCGAAATAAAGGTAGATTCAATATTATGTGAAGTTCTTGATTATATTTCAAGGAATACCGTCGCAAATAGATTAGCTAACTCGGGAACAACTTTAGTTCATGTCGTTTCAAAGTTCTTGGCTTTGATTTAATTCTTAATTTTAACACTCATCAACTATACTTCTATAAACGGATTTTATGTAAGATAATAGTGGAAAGGCAATGGGCGAATAGCCCTATAATCAATTCACAAGGTAAGAAAGGAGTAATAATGAGCTACATCGAGTCTATCTACAGCCGTGAGGTCCTGGACTCAAGGGGAAATCCAACTGTAGAGGTGGAAGTAGAATTGCTGAATGGTTTTAAAGGCAGAGCAATTGTTCCCTCGGGCGCGTCCACGGGAATTCACGAAGCGGTCGAAAAAAGGGACGATGATAAAAGTCGATATAATGGAAAAGGTGTGCTGCAGGCTGTCGATGCAGTTAACGGTGAAATAAGTGAGGTACTCGTAGGATGGGATGCCACAGATCAAATCGGAATCGACGAGGTGATGATTGAGCTTGATGGCACTAAAAACAAGTCCCGTCTGGGCGCGAACGCCATTCTTGGCGTGTCGTTAGCGGTGGCCCATGCGGCCGCTGATAGCGTAGGCTTACCCCTTTACAAATATTTAGGTGGCGTCTCTGCCCGAACGTTACCTGTTCCAATGATGAATATTATGAACGGGGGGAAACATGCTGCCGGATCCACCGACCTACAAGAATTCATGATAATGCCTGTGGGAGCGCCAAACTTTGCTGAGGCTACGCGGTGGGGTACTGAAATTTACCATTCCTTGAAGGGAGTATTATCCGCCCGGGGTTATAGTACAACCGTTGGTGATGAAGGCGGATTTGCGCCAAATCTATCAGCTAACAGCGAGGCCTTTGATTTGATCCTGGAGGCAATTGAGAAGGCAGGATACAAAGCTGGAGAGCAGATAATGCTGGCGATGGACCCTGCAGCGAGCGAATTCTTCGTGAATGGGAACTATTTATTAAAGAGTGAAGATAAAAAACTGTCTGGGGCTGAGATGGTCGATTTTTATGCTGAGTGGATTGAGAAATATCCGATAATATCCATCGAAGACGGCTTGCATGAAGATGATTGGGAAAGCTGGGTGCTTTTGATGGAAAAAATGGGGGATCAGGTTCAAATCGTTGGGGATGATTTATTAGTGACCAGTATAAACAGAATCGAGACTGCGATTGAACGAAATGCAGCCAATAGTTTACTTTGCAAAGTTAATCAAATTGGCACACTTACCGAGGCAATAGCGGCCGTAAATCTCGTCGGACAGTATGGTTGGACGTCGGTTGTTTCACATAGAAGCGGCGAAACGGAAGATACGACAATCGCAGATCTAGTAGTTGCTCTGAATACGGGCCAGATCAAGACAGGAGCCCCAACGAGAACAGATCGCGTTTCAAAGTACAACCAACTCCTCCGGATCGAAGATGAGCTGGGAGATGCAGCAGTCTACCCAGGCATTAAAACCTTCACTAATCTTAAAATATAAATTTGACTGAAAGTTGTCCTGCACGATTTGTTACATCAGGAGCTTGCAGTCATAAAGAGCAAATTCCTTCATATATTTATATGATCTTGGCCACGGTCCTAAGTTCTATTTGTTCAAATAAACCGGCTTTCAAGACAAGTTAATAAAAGATGAAGAGCTTACTCATTCTTAGGCATGCCAAATCCAGTTGGAAGAATAAATATCTTAGCGATCACGATCGACCACTGAATAAGCGTGGTAAACGTGACGCGCCAAGGATGGGACAACTGATAAGGAATGAAGATTTAGTGCCTGATCTGATATTGACGTCTTCGGCTGAACGTGCGTTGAAGACGGCTGAAGCTGCTGCAGACGCATGTGGGTTCGAGGACGAAATCCAGATTGTGAGATCGTTTTATCACGGCAGCATTGGTACTTATCACGATGTTCTCTCTCAAGTTTCAGATAAGATTTCGCGTGTTCTAATAGTTGGCCACAATCCAGGCCTGGAGGATTTCCTTGAGGACCTCATAGGAGTTTGGGAGAGGCTGCCAACAGCCGCACTGGCTCATATAACTCTTCCAATAAGAAGTTGGAAGAACTTCGATGAGCAAATCGAAGGCCATCTTGAAAATCTTTGGGTACCCAGGGAATTATCTCCCTAGGTTAAGCTATATCCGATTTTTTGTTGGGAATATGGGATGTACTTGCTTATGGTTTCCGTGTTGAATTCAAGGGTCCCGATGTAAACCATGTGCTCGTGAGACGATCCAGTCTCATTTTCGAGTTCGAATAAGAGACTCTCTTTCAGGTCGCAATTTCTCTGCTGAATAATCATGCAAGCGGCTCAGGCTCTTATTCAGCGAAACCCATATGCCAACTAATCCAATTCTCATGTCGTAGAATGTCTTCCCTCTTTCTCTAACCTCTAGAAAAATCTCTCGTTCGACAAGATTATTTAAACCCTTGGTAACCTCCGCTGGTTCAAGCTGTATACGGTATGTCTGCAGATATTGAACCAGTTCGACTGGAAGG
This sequence comes from Anaerolineae bacterium, assembly GCA_036985655.1. Classification (GTDB taxonomy): domain Bacteria; phylum Chloroflexota; class Anaerolineae; order Promineifilales; family Promineifilaceae; genus UBA11865. The sequence continues at coordinate 9,584 of BTQB01000010.1, forward strand.
AATGGCCTTTCATTGGAATCGAGATGGGACGCTGCAGCTAAAAGAGCTCGTTCGACAAATGATGAACGCTGCCAGAGGTAAGCAAAGTGAACTTCACCAAGACGCAGCATCTCTTCCACACTTGAATTTACGTCAGAAATAGTAATGTAGGTTTTTTTCTGAGCGTTTGCACGATTAACTAACGTATAGCAAACAAGCTGCAAAAAGTAGGGGTGTCCAGCGGTAACTTGCAGTATTTTTTCGACAGCAAGATCGTCATAAATTACTGCAGGCGCAACTGGTTCCCTTATTAGATGCTTAGCTGCATCGCTGCTGAGATACCCAACATGTCGATAAAGGGCAATGTTAAATAGAACAGACCAATAATCAGAGCCCATTTCCTCCAATTTATGTGTCCCAGCAAAGATAAAGCTAAGTCCTGGTTCGTGCTGCATAAGATGGCGCAAGAAAGTGAAAAGAGTGGCTGGAAGAATCCCGTCATCAACAAGATCTTGAAGGGCCTCGAATTCGTCAAAAATCAAAACGATGTTTGTGTCTTTGGGCAATTCTTTTCTTACATTGGGAAGGAATTGTCTCTGAAAAATACCTGCTGGATCTTCATTCCATAAGGAGAGATCGCCGACACTTGCTGATATATTCATTGATGACAAAACGTCAGAAATGGACCAGGAAATATCATGAAGAAGAGCTGCCATTCCAGGCGTTACTCCTAATGATTGGCAGTCAACGTATACAGGAATCATCTTGTCGGGTAAATAATGTTCAAGTCGAAGCAGTGCTGATGTTTTTCCGGTTCTGCGCTGACCGACAAAGATCAGGACATTACGCTGCGACAACCTGCCTACGTTTTCGTGGACGAAATCAAAAAGCTCTTCGCGTCCGAAAAAGACAGCGCTATTCTGTCTAAGTGGCATCCCTGGTGAGTATGGATTTACAATCGGTATAAAATCCTTGTCCGGAGATAACAAGTGAACCCGATCGGCAAACGCCTGAGTCCGGTTTGCCTGACCTTGGTCCATATAGTTGATCGAAAAAACAATTCTAAATGGATCAGTGTCGAGAGGCTTGATAGCAAATTGGACCTGACGTCCATTACTTGGGGACAATAATGGCACGGTAACCAGGGGATTTATGATGTTATAGGCGGGATTTGGCTCTAGTTCAATAGCCAGGTCTCTAGCGGGCGCCTGGCCAATATTGCGGATCTCTAAAGCAATAATTGTGCGTTCATCAGGAATCACATGCTTCGTAATGAGCGAAATGGCTAACTTAGCCCTACCTCTTAAGTCTTCGATCTCCGCTCTAATTAAGCCCAGCCACCGGTTAGCTATGCCCTTGGCTAGTGTGTTGTCCACCCTTGAGGGCCAATCAGGGTAGTTTGTGTGAAATTGTTCCAACAGGAAGATACATTCGTTGAGATAAACTAGCCGATCCTGAGTAAGGTCAACACGCTCGGCATCTCTAAGACTGGTTAGGACAAGACGCAATGCATTGTAACCATTAACCTGCCGGCTTACTTTCTTGAGATTATCTAAAGCCTCCTCAAATTGCGCTCGAAGAAGAGCCAATTCTGTAATTGATGGCGCCTGAAGTAGAGATTGACCAATTTGAAACGTAATCAGCCACTGGCTCAGAATCCACCATCTTGGTTCTAAATCCTCGGCTTCATCCAGTGCTGAAGTAATAACGGGCAGCGCCGAATCGGGTCTCGCATCCAATAAATATAGACCGTCCGCCAAACTCGCTAAGACATGATTGTTTCGCTGACGGGCTGTTCCAGCTAGATTTATGAGGAAATCAGGCGAACCGTTCGTTTTCTCATACTCCAAATCCAACAGCTGCAGCGTTGTTGCAGGAAACTGCTCAATTTTCTGGTAGTACCGGCGAACTCTAGTGGTGTTTGTCCTGGTCTGCCAGACGAACAGGGCAGCTCCAGCAGTACTACCGGCTACTAAAACAATGATAGCAACGACAGTTGCATTTAGAGCTGACGATCTGATAGGCGGAGGTCCAGGAGTGGGCTCGAGGCGCCCGTTATTTAATCCATCATCGTAGGAAAACCGGTAGCTTACACTGGTTGAATTCGGGATCGGATCAACCTGCCAAAATATGGTTTCAGAGGCACCTTCAGATGTCTTCTCGCCTTGACTTATCCAGCGTCCGTTTTCTGGATCAAAGATTTCTAAGGTTATTGCAACGGGATCAGCATCAACATCTATGACAGAAACGGAAATCCCATATAGGCCAGGACCTACTTCAATTTCAGGATTGAGAATCAGCGGCCGGTGATTGGCCTGGGAACGATATAAAGTTACAACCCCGTTATCGGTAATAGTGACTAAATCTGTGCTCTTCTGGATTGATCCCCTTAATCCGGATATGTTGAAAACCTCACTTCCAACATTTAAGACATCCCAGGAATACGATCCATCTCCAGTAATCAGCTGAATTAACCCTTCCCGATTTCCGACAGCCACATCTGGTTGAATATCACCATCCAAGTCACCCCAATAAACCGTAGTGATTCGACCCAGTTCAGGGAGTCGCCAAAGAATGTTTCCACTATTATCTAGCCGAATCAGTTCTTGCTCATCAGTGCCTATCAGGAGTGAATTTCCAGCTGAAGTGACGATCCTTGGAATTCCATCCAGGGATTTTTTCCATATTTGACTACCTCTTGGATCTAAAGCTCGCATGCTTCCATCTTCCAAACCTACAAGAAGCACCTGCTGATCTTCTTGGATCAGCGATCCTTGATCAAGGTAGGTTATTTCATCCAGATATGTGGATATCCTTATTGGACCTGCGCCTTTATTATTTAGCCGGTCAACCGTATTGGCTCCGGAACCGAGTATCACCTCTGTTCCACGGGCGCCATCAATAAGCAACAATTGATTAACAGCGGCGTTTACAGCAGTTTGCCAAAATTCATCGCCATCTAGGGAAAATGCAGTCACAAGACCATCAGTAGTCCCGGCAATTACCTCGGGACGGCCGTTTTGATTAATATCACCTGTGGTTAATGAAGAGACAGTTGATAGAAATTGGGCATTCCAAAGAACGCTTCCATCGGGTCTGATTATTGTAATCCTGCCCTGATAAATTTCATCCGGATCAGGTTCAGGTGAAAATGCATTATGGGCGACCGCTATCCGGGTACTGGCATCATTGACGCCCCTAGCAATTTCAATGCTCGTTACAGTCCCACCAATCTCAGCTACCCATAACGGTGAACCGTCTTCCCTTAGTGCATGAAGTCGTCCATCATCGGTTCCGACCAGCAATTCTTGCTCCCCGTCATCATTTATATCTGCTGCCAGAACGGATTTTGGCTCTGCATCGAGCCGATAGTCCCAGGCTTGAGAGTACTTGCGAACACCGATGCCTGGATCAAGAAGCTCGAGGGTGGCAAAACCAGCCAGGAGAAGTTCGCTCCGCCCATCATTATTTATGTCAACCAATCGACTCAAACCTGAATCATCGGAAGTCGGAAATGTCGGTTCTAATGTACGACCATCAGTGTCAAGTAGGATTAGCTCGGAAGGTAGTGTGTTGTCAGAATTAGAACTAAGGACAATCGCCATGGCAATTCGATCATCTTGATTTGTTTTATTGGGTATAGATATGGCGGCTATGGACCGGTCAGCTTTCGGGCTATGGGGTCTCGACCAATATCTCTTTCCAATTGGATCATAGGCCGACACCGTTCCGACTGAGGTGCCAATGATGAGCGCATTTCCTTGTTCTAATCCAGCAGCCGCCAGGTTGGTTATCGTCTTATTTGGCGATCGAAATGGCCATATCAGTTGGCCATCGGCGTTATATAGATAGACTCGATCAAGGCTGGTAGCGACTGCAATGTCTAATGGGAGTTCACTCTGAAACTCAATAGTTGCGATTGAGGTCACACTACCGCTGGTTGGCTTTTCCCAAATACGCTCCCCGTCTGGATTGAGGAGGGCGAGTTGACTGTACCCCAGCTCAGTCGTGTAGGAAAAAATGAGTTCACTGAAACCATCTCGATTAATATCGGCCGCTATTATCTTGGGAGAGGCGAATTTTGCAGGTGGATCTGTAAAATCATATTCCCAAGTTAACTGACCACTGCCATTGAATCGCTGTATATCAGCGCTTTCCGAAGTTACGATTAGTTCAAAGATTCCACTGTCCTGAATCAGCTGGCTGACCATTTCCACTGGCTCGAAAGCCAATTCCCTTCGCCACAGCTCATTTCCACTATTATTAAGGAGGATTAATTGATTTCCGGTGCTTAGAGCGATCTGCTTGTCACGGGATTCTAGATCGAGAACGTTGGCAACTACGACGACCGAAATCGGTTCAGCAGCTCGATAAGGCGTTGACCAGAGCGGACGGCCGTCACCGCCCAGCAACATGACATTTATGTCGTCAGACACCACCAAGATCTCGTCAATCCCATCCCCATCAACGTCCTCAACCTCAATGATGTTGAGTTTTCCTGGTGCATCGTAGCGCCAGAAAGCGCCCGCTTGGGTCTGGGCGCCAACAGGAGTAAACCCCGGTAAAATGAATAGTATGATTGCTAGGCCAATTCCAATGGCCAAACAAAGAAATCGAGGACGCATCACTCTAAACATTTACAATTTAGTTTGGAGGACGAAGTGCGTAACCGACCCCCCGCTCGCTCACGATCCAATTGTTATAAGGTTCTATAGCTCTTCTCAGCCGCTTGATGAGTGTCTTTAATCTATCGGGATCATTAACGAGAGCATCGCCCCAAACGGCAATCTCAAGTTCCTCGCCAGGCACAACCTGTCCTGCCTGTACGCCCAGTCTCACCAAAAGGTCAAATTGAGATGTAGTTAATGCTATTTCATCTCCCCCCGCATGAACTTGATGACGTTGCTCATCAATGACGAAAGGCCCTGCCTGAACAAGCCCTGCAACCTCCTGACGCCGTACAAATCTTCTTAGGACTTCACTCGTTAAAACATAGCGATCTTGAGAATATTCGATTAAGCATTGCTGCTCCAGCTGCCGAATAGTTTCGATAGGTCCATTTACTGTTGCCAGGCAGTATCGTTCGTCGTGGGTCAAATTCTGCCATTGGTATCTGAGATGCGATTCAATTTCGAGCTCGATAGGGGCTTCAATCTGACGCAGGTAGGCATCATCAAATGATTCCTTATTCTGGATAAACGCCTGAAATGCATGATAGCCTGCGATATGTAAGAAGCAAGGATGGCGGCCGGCTAACTCCAGTAAATAATCGATAAGTGATTTTGGAAAGGCCAGACCTGTACTTTGTAGTCTATGGTCAAGAAGACCCTTAGCCTCAGATTCTGTAAACAATCCCAAGCCCAAGGTTGCAAAAATGTTAAAGAAGGGTGAGCTTAAAATCTGCTCATCCGCTGTAATTGCGAAAAGCGGTCGTTGGCTGGCGGTTACATAAGCAAGACCATATTTAGTCGTCAACCCTCTCAATCGAGCGAAGAAGTAAGGCGTCAGCCGTTCATTGGCCGCAAGAAGTTCAAACTCATCAAGTAGAACGACAACGGATATCCTTCTCTTGTGGATTTTGTATAAGATTCGATCAAGGGCACGATAAGTGCCGGGTCGCTCTTCGGTATAAATTTTTCCTGCAGTTACAGCGGGAGATACCATCATACTCGTGAAAAGGGCCTCATACACCTCTTCCGGGGGCGAACCACCCAGCTCCTGGCAATCTATCAGGGCAAAGAGGGCATGCTCGTTTGAAAGATCCAGTCTCTTTCTCACATGATTTCTGCATAGGTGTAGCAACAGCGAACTTTTACCTATACGTCGAGGGCCTACCAGGGATACACTTTGGCCGTTACGAAGCAAGCCGAGAATCTGATTGAGTTCAGCCTCTCGCCCGAAGAATTCTTCAGACCTCCGTATGGCTCCACGATGAAAAAAGGGATTGTCGATCATCATATCACTATTTTAATGTATTCCTGGTCTTCTTCAGAATATTATGATCCGGTGCTCATAACTTAATGATTTAAATGGCCACTTAGCTGATTGTAAATAACCTCCAGGGCCTTTGAGGGTTGGCAATATTCTACTCCATGATAACTTGTTATTTGGCTGCTCCGGCTCAAATGAAGATAGCGTTTCGCCCGTGTAATCCCTACATAAATAAGCCTTAATCTTTCACATATGACTTCAATATGGGCTGATTCTGTGGCATCAATTGGCCAAACGCTTGCTTTTTCACCCTTCATAACAGCATCCAACATGGCATTTGTTTCAGCCTTGGGATCACCGTTGAATTCAGGAATGAAACCCATAAAACGATCGTCCAGCGAAATTGGCAGCCAAAAGCTGTCCAGGCCGATAATAAAGACAGCATCCCATTCCATGCCTTTAGCGCTGTGCTGCGTTGTTAATGTGATCCTTCCTTGGATTGGCTCATAGCCCATCAATCCCGCCTCTAACTGGGAAAGGCTAGACCGACCCAGCGATAATTCCCTTAATTGGTCTACTATCTCGGGTAAACGCCAATCAGCGTATTGATCAATCCAGCTTCTTACAGTACCAGCCAACTGATATGCGATAGCCATATTCGATTCAACTTCTTGTTTTGCTTCTGACTCGTTGGTCAGGAATAATCGTTCGCTTATCGCCAGGATAAGATCATCATAGGGCAGGGGTTGGATCAAAAAAAACTTGTAGAGAAATCTTGAGAATTCATTCAAGATTTCTATCTCAACCCTGCCAGCCACGTTCTTTGGCAGCGAATCAATTACGCTGTGGCTTTCTGGAAAGAGAAAATCTTCGGACTTGACGACACTTTTTAATAATGCGCGAATCCTTTTATGATCGACTGAATCCTCAGCTGCTCTTGAATCCCCAAATTCCAGGAAAGTTTCATATGCTCCGATGAAATGGCGTGAGCTTGATGAGTCTGACAGCAATGACAGGATTGATGATATGGCCACGATAGCTTTGCGACCCCGGCCGCTTCGTCGTAGGCGATCATCGAAATTAGCATCGATTTTAACCAAATTTTCTGCCACACGTTGGCCAATTCCATTTGTCGGTACGAGGATGGCAATCGTGTGTTCGGGATTATTGCGGGAGTAGATGTGGGCTTTCAAGGCAACCTGAGGTATTTCATTGTCATCTCTATCACCAAATACTTTTATCTCAATCGCTGCTTCCTTATCGCTAGGATTAGGCTGAGCATCGCCCTCAGGTGTCGGTAAGATCTTTTGATTTAGAAACGCCTTTTTTCTTACTGATAAAAGGGGGTGGTCAGAACAGGCCCAATCAACAAGGGCATTAGCCACGTTCATAATCTTAGGTGCGCTGCGACCTGAGTTTGCAAGAGTAACAGCTGTAACATCCTTACGTTTTAGAAAATTGGTGAAAAACCTCGGATGAGCAGACGTGAAACTGCTGGTAATAGCCTGATTTGGATCTCCAACACGAACCCAATTCTGGTTAGTTGAAGTTATCTGGCCAAGCAGTTCTTCTTGCAGGGGTATGCTGTCCTGAGCCTCGTCCTCCAGAACATAAGGCCATCTTTCAGCTAAAGAAGATCTCAGGTCCGATCTCCCGCTCACCAAAGAAACGGCTCGCCATATTAAATCATCAAAATCATAAACGCCATTTCTCTCCAGGGCGCGCTGGTATCGCGAGTAAATCTCAGCCAATATACGCAGTAAGATCAAATCTTCTGAATCAGAGTGATTCTGATCTAACCGGGCGATGATTTGTTCGGAATTAAAGCACCTATTCTTTGCACTCTTAATAAAATTTGCAGCTAAATTCTCGACTATCCTCCGCCACTTTGCTGAACTGCCAGGGCTATCATCACCAATAAAATCATGCCACAAATCTGGATATTGGTTAATAACCTTTGCCGCTGATTCCGTCAGAAACCGATTACTTTGAGACATATCTAATACTGATAGTGATGAACCGCCACCCACAAAGCCGACCTCTGCCAATTGTACGATTTCATAGGCTAGGCTGTGCAGTGTTCTAACATCAAAACCAACCTGGGGTAAATTTAGGCGATCCAGCTGGCGCCTGATCCCAGCCCTGAAGTGTTCGACAGTGGCGTTCAAATAAGTGACGATCAGCACGGATTGACCGTGATCTACTTCGATCAATTCCTTTGACAAAAGCTCAGCAGCCAGTAGAGAAAGTGTAAAGGTCTTACCACTGCCAGGCACAGCGCTAACAGCAAACTTTCCTTGTCTATATTTTAAGATCTCCTCTTGGGCTGGTCTCAACTTCATATCGTATGAGTATACCAGAATTAGTTGTTATTAATGCTGGTTACCTCGAGGACCAGTGGTATGATTGAAGTGTAATGACTCGTGACGACAATATTCCGAGGGTGGGAACTAAAGCGGTCAGGTATCTAAGCTATCGAGGGCGGCCGCTTGCGATATTGGCAATCCTTGGCCTGCTATTGATCTTAATTATTTCTTTGTTCTTATCTGGTCAGAAGCTTGATACTGTTCATGCTCAGGAGGCGCCAGATCCACGATTTGGAATCGTAGAGGCATTTTGGGCTCAGGAGGAAGCGGTCGAATTAAATGTAGGATGGGAGAGGATCCTCTTCTATTGGCGAGAAATTCAGCCGACTGGGCCTGAAGATTGGAATACGCTGCATGTATTAGAAGAGTGGTTGGCCCAAGCAAATTCCAACGGCCGCACTGTTGTTGGACTCATAAAGAATACACCGCCTTGGGCATCTGAGGACGGAACCGAAGCAGGGCTTCCGAAAGGTTTATACCTGGACATTGATGATCCTGAAAATCTCTGGTCTAACTTCGTCCGAAAGTTAGCCGATTATTACAGCGTTCGTAACGTCCATCACTGGATAATCTGGAATGAACCCGATATTCCCGAAGGCGTGTACGGTTATGAATTCGCCGGAACAACTAGGGACTATTACCGGATGCTTAAGGTCGCCTATCAGGTGATAAAGGATGCTGATCCTGATGCAGTCATTCATCTTGCTGGCCTGACCTGGTGGCATAATCAAGAGTACCTGGATCAACTGCTCCAAATTGCTGTTGATGACGAAGATGCTGAAGCCAACGATTTTTTCTTTGATGTCATTTCCCTCCATCTCTATTTCCGTTCAGAAACAATAAAAACGGTGATCGAGGAGGTAAACAGAATCCAGGAAAGGCATGGACTTAATAAGCCTATCTGGATTAATGAGACTAATGCACCGCCAAACCAGGATCCAGAGTGGCCGGTTGAAAGGCCACAATTTGATGTGGATCTGGACCAACAATCCTGGTTTATTTCCCAGGCACTCGCCCTGGGATTCGCAGCGGGGGCCGAACGGATTAGCCTTTACAAATTATTAGACATTCACCTGGAACCCGGCGGAGAGTCATTTGGATTATTACGGCCCGATTACAGCCGGAGACCGGCATTTCTGGCTTATGATACTGCGATTAATATCCTAAGCGGTTTTACCAAGGTTTTCCGCCAGCAAGCGGCTGATTATTTTGTCATTACCTTTCTGCAGCCATCCAAGGTAACTAGGGTGATCTGGGCGAGAACGCCTTCACCAGTTAACATCAGCGTTCCCGCTATTGCTGAATCTGCACACCTCATCGATGTTTATGGTGAGGAAATAGTTATCTCAGCTGACAACGGAGTCTACAGATTAAATCTCGAAGCCGCCAAATGTCCTAAAGGGTGTATTATCGGAGGACCACCCCTATACCTTGTTGAATCAATTGAGCCAAATCAACAACCAGCGATCCCAACCGCTAGTACTATTGAAGGGGAGACAGTAACGCCTTTAATTGCCACGATTACCCCTTCTAGAACCCCGACGCCTACTCGGACCCCGAGGCCGACGAAGACAAATACCCTCACCTCTACACCAACAAATACGTTGTCCTTCAGCCCGACAAATACCCGAGTTTTATCTTCTGAACCAACATCGGCCCTATCAACTATCGAATCTTCACAAAATAACGCGGAGCAGGGATTAAAGACCCCTTCATCCACCCAGTTCGCCATTGACCCAACGGGAGAATTCCTTTTTGAAGAAGGGTCTGAAATTGAGCAAAGAGGTAATAGTGGAGTGGCACCAGGAAGTGAATCTAGAAATTTCAGTACAATCTTACTACTATTATTTATCTTTTCCTTTATCGTGATCCTTGCTGTTCTCATAAGACGACTACTCCATTAAATTTCTTTTCCCATAAATATTATGTATAATTATGGTCATGGATAAGGTGACCAGTCGCTTGAGTTTTATTCCATATCTCCTCATTGGTTTAGGGCTTTTTTTTATTGGATTGCTAGCTCTAACTCACATCCTAAACTCTTTTTGGCCGATTAACGTTGATAGATTAGATATTGTAAGAGCGGTCGCATTGGATCAGGCTGAACCATCTCAACTTATGCGTTCAGCCAATCTCGAGATTATATTTTCGTTTTTGGCAGCTATCGTTGTGTCAGTTGTAGGTCTAATGCTGCCTGTGGCTCATTATTTGAATAAGAAGCTTAGCCACGGCGAAAATTCAAACTATTTGGTTGTGTTACGTCAGGCCATGTGGGTAGCTATCTGGGCGGCATTTTCCACATGGTTGCAGCTAAATCGCTCCTTTGGGTGGGGGGTAGCAATTCTTGTTGCCGCCGTTTTTTTCGTCCTCGAAATAATGCTGCAAGTTCGAACGAAAGCGGCCGATCTGGCATCCTAGCCTTTCTCCATGTCGGCGCAACCTCCCAGGCAATCTGAAAAAAGCACAGGGGTTCTTCTACGCCAGCTTCCAAGTGTTGACCAGGTGCTGACCACGCCATCTGGCAAGGAATTATCGAGCAGATACGGCCATCCGTTAACAGTAACTGGAATCCGATCTGTCCTTAAGGAAAAGAGGGCGAATATTTCTTTTGGGCAGGACGAACCAGTCGATCTGGGTTCGATTTTAGATGAAGTTGGCGCATTGTTGGCGAATATCGTTAGACCCTCCCCTCGGGAGCTTATAAACGCAACCGGAGTAATAATCCACACTAATCTCGGCCGCGCCCCTTTAAGTGAAAAAGCCCTAAAGCGAGCGGTAAGGGTAAGTAGCGGTTATTCAAATCTCGAATATGATCTTGTATCCGGACAGCGGGGCACACGAACTGTTCATGCTGCTCAACTCATAAATCAATTAACTGGCTCTGAAGCTTCGCTGGTAGTTAATAATAATGCTGCTGCGGTCTTACTGATGTTAACAGCTCTCTGTCCTAATAGGGAAGTTGTAATCAGTAGGGGCCAGCTGGTTGAAATTGGTGGTGGGTTCAGGATTCCTGACATTATGGCTCAATCAGGGGCAAAGCTGGTTGAAGTTGGCACAACCAACCGTACACATATAAGTGATTACCAACGAGCCATTGGCGATAATACCGCAGCGATCATGGCAGCCCATCATTCAAATTTTAAGATCATTGGCTTTACTAGCGAACCTGGATTAGCTGAACTGTCACAACTTGCCCACGAGCACCAATTATTGATGTTGTATGATCAAGGAAGTGGAGCCCTTATTGATACGGCTCCTTATGGACTTGAGCATGAGCCAACTGTTGGAGAGGCAATAGATGCTGGCGTTGACCTGGTTTCATTTAGCGGCGATAAGCTGCTTGGTGGCCCTCAGGCCGGCATCTTGATTGGAAGCAGCCAGTTAGTGGACCGATTAAAAAAGCACCCCTTGGCCAGGGCAGTTCGTGCAGATAAGATTTGTTTGGCTGCATTGACAGAAACATTAATTGCTCATTTGACCGGCCGGGCTGTTATGGAACTTCCAGTTTGGCAGATGATCGGCCTTGAGCTGGAATCGATTTATAAATCAGCTACTGAGATCGTGGAGGCTATAGGCCACAGCAAGATGGAGGCCCAGGTGGTTGAAGGCGAATCGACGGTTGGCGGCGGAAGTTTGCCCGGAACGACAATACCTACGTGGCTTGTTGCGGTCACAGTTAGTGATGCTGGTTCGTTCTCGGCGAGCTTGAGGACAAATGTTCCACCAATCATCACCCGGATTGCAGATGGCAAAGTGATCTTCGATCCAAGAACCCTGCTACCAGGCCAGATTGACCAGGTAGTTGAGGCAATTTTGAAACTTAGTGGCACAAAGTAAGTTGGTTGGATTCGAATATGGTTGATTCAGCTGAACGATCTACTCGAATATTGGCAATAGAGACTTCTTGTGATGAAACTGCGGCCGCAGTGGTGGAGGACGGTAGGACAATATTAGGGGACGTCGTCGCCAGCCAGACGGACTTTCATGCCAAGTTTGGTGGTGTATTCCCTGAGGTGGCCTCTCGCATTCATGTTGAGGTCGTGCATCAAACGGTTTCTCAAGCTCTAAAAGAATCATATTTGGGTGTTGATGATTTGGATTGCATTGCGGTGACAGTTGGTCCTGGCCTGGTGGGATCGCTGTTGGTTGGCGTCAATGTGGCCAAAGGCATAGCAGTTGGCCGGAATATCCCCCTCCTGGGAATTAATCACATTGAAGGTCATGTCTATTCTCTATGGCTGACCGAGGCGGCCGATGAGATCGAATTCCCTCTGGTCGTCTTAGTCGTTAGCGGCGGACACACCGAGATGCTGCTAATGACAGATCATTTGAATTATGAGCACCTTGGCCGCACGTTGGATGATGCAGCGGGAGAAGCATTTGATAAAGTTGGCCGATTGCTTGGACTCCCCTATCCAGGGGGGCCGGCAATCGATTCGTCCTCGGGAAAAGGGGATCCCAATTCATTCCGTTTTCCAAGGGCTGTTCTCCGGGATGGTTATAATTTTAGCTTTAGTGGCCTGAAGACGGCGGTTATGAGAGAAACAAAGCGATATGAAAGTGACAGAATCCCTATCTATGATATAGCTGCCAGCTTTCAAGCGGCCGTCGTTGATGTACTTGTTGCTAAGACGATTATCGCGGCTGGTGAATTTGACGCCGCAGCCGTTCATATTGTCGGTGGTGTTTCTGCAAATCAGGCATTGCGCAGGGAAATGAAAGCGCAGCTCTCAATACCGGTCCGGTTTCCACCTAAGGAGCTTTGCACAGATAATGCAGCTATGATTGGGGCAGCTGCTCATCAAAGGTTTTTAGCGGGCTTTCGAGATAGCCTGGACCTGGATGTTGTACCAAATCTTCGACTAACCTGATAGTTTAGAAACCCATTCTTTCCTGGAAAGACGGATATCGATAATATTTCTTGTATGACTATTACTGATAACACAGGTCTTGGACGAATTAAAACGGCATTTTCCACTGCATTGTTAAAGCAATCAGCTGCTTTAATGCCTTATTTTACCCTCGGTTATCCTTCGATATCGGACTCAGTCGAAATAATCAAGGCAATTGCACCTTACAGCGACCTGATTGAATTAGGTGTTCCCTTCAGCGATCCAATTGCCGATGGGCCAACTATTCAGCTGAGCACTCAGCGCGCGCTGGAAAATGGAGTGACAACTGCGAAATGCCTGGAAATTGTAAAGCTGATTCGAGCCTCAGGGATTTCGCTGCCACTGTTGTTGATGGGATACACCAATCCAATTCTGGCCTATGGAGAGGCATCATTCGTAGGTGATTCCGCTATTGCCGGCGTTGACGGATTTATAGTCCCTGATCTCCCGCCTGAGGAATCTGATTTACTCCATGGCCTGGCTAAAGAAAGGGGTCTTGCTCTAATACAGTTTCTGGCGCCCACAAGCAATGAGGATCGGATTTCATTGGTGCTGAAAAAGGCCGATGGATTTATTTATTTGGTTAGCCTCACAGGAGTCACAGGATCTCGAGACAGGGTGGGATCCGATTTAGAAGATTATGTGAGTGCTATCAAGGGGAGGACCAGAGTGCCCGTTGCAGTAGGTTTTGGCATCAGCACGGCCCCCCAGGCGGCCGAGATCAGCAACTATGCCGATGGGGTGATTATTGGGAGTGCACTAATCGACGCTGTAAATCGCGGAGCTGACAAACCCCGAGCGGCAGCCCAGATGGTAGAATCTCT
>BTQB01000011.1:0-21436 GCA_036985655.1 Anaerolineae bacterium
TGTGTTAATCCGTGTCCTATTTTCGAAGGAGTCCACATGAGCTAGCGCTCACCGACAATGTATGAAAATGACGATATTCGCAGAATCATGCCAATTCTAATCCGTGAAATCTGTGTTAATCCGTGTCCTATTTTCGAAGGAGAGTTTACCACTGCACTTCAGACCCTGTCATGGTTGCGGATGGTTACGCACGCTATCCCAATAAGAAGACTCTTCCCTGACTGTAACCCTAGACCGCTGGCCATCTTCTGTAATAAAACTAGTGGAATATCACAGTCATCGCTGTCAAGAGGAAGGGTTTCCCATAGATTCTGGCGCCGATATACGGGGAATCAAACAATCAGGTTCCACGTTGCCCATGCCGCCATATGCTAGGCCATGATCGCGCTGCATTCACGATGCAGCCGGAATCAAACTCGAGATCCACTGCACTTTTCTTGACGCCTTTTTTCAACTATCTGTGGGAAAACGCAGCCTGACCCATTGTCTCAACAGCGATCCCAATTGGGGTTGACAAGCATAATACAAGCGATATAATTTCACATGGTGAAAACTATTTTTGTATTGTGAAGTCCTGGTCGCTCCTTTCTATCTGTTTTACCCAAGATATTTTCTTATGAGCTAGTTTTTGCGGAGGGAAAAAATGTCCATTTTAGGCACTGAGGCACTGGGCTTTATCCAAGAAAAAGGCGTTGTTGCAATTATGCGCGCTGATAGTTCTGAGCAGCTGTTAGCTGCAGCAGATGCTGTGAAAGCCGGGGGTGTCAATGCGATTGAAGTAACAATGACAACTCCGGGCGCAATTGAGGTTATTAAACAAGCGACTGCAAAATATGGAGATGCTGTCCTTTTTGGAGTCGGTTCTGTTTTAGATCCAGAAACCGCCAGGGCAGCCATATTGGCCGGCGCGCAGTTTGTTGTTTGCCCAACATTAAATGTGAAGACAATTCAAATCTGTAAACGTTATTCTGTGCCGATCGTTTCAGGAGCATATACACCGACAGAGGTCCTCACTGCCTGGCAGGCAGGAGCCGATATGGTCAAGGTGTTCCCGGCCAGCATAGGAGGTCCGGCATTGATCAAGGCAATCAAGGGACCTTTGCCCCAAATAAAGCTTGTGCCGGTTGGCGGTGTAAATTTAGACACCACAGCCGACTTTATTCGTGCGGGCGCTGAAATCGTTGGTGTCGGTGGTTCGTTGGTGAACCGGAAGTCCTTAGAAGCCAACGATTTTGGACAGATTACCAAAAATGCGAGCCGTTATTGCGAGGAAGTTGAAAAGGGACGGAAAGGGTAGTGAATTGCGATGATTGAACGCCATGTAACATTTCATGTACGTCCAAAAAAAGGGAAAGAGTTTACTCGCTTCTTTGAGGAAGAGTACCAGCCAGCAATGGCAAAAACCGAGGGGTTCCTCAAAGCCGAATTGCTTAAAGAGAGGAATACAGACCAAGATTTCGTGATGATTCTACGGTTTGAATCCATTGATACTGCGGCCGTCTGGCGGGCTTCCAGTGAGCATGCGGAGCTTAAACCCCATCTCAAATCTTTGTATGACGGCAGCGAGCTTAGAGTTCTGGAGCTGGTTATCTAAGGATGATTTGTGGCTAAGAAACCAAGGTCTGATCAATACAACATTAGAGTGGTTGAAAAAACCATTCGCGTGCTGAGGGTGCTTTCGGATGGGAGAGCCAGAACATTGACTGACATAAGTCAAGAGGTGGATATTAATACTAGTACTACCTTTCGGCTTCTTGCCACACTGGTCAATCAAAATTTTCTTGAAGTAGACGATGTAACAGGCAGGTATCAACTCGGTTTTGCCTGCTTGGAACTTGCCAGATCCTATCAGACAGGAAGTGAGTTGCTGCGTGTGGCACGACCCCAATTAAAAAAGCTGCGAGATACTACCAAAGAAACTGTTCACCTTGCGGCTTTAGATGGTATAGAGGTCGTCTATCTTGAAAAACTGGAAGGTCTGCATGCAATCGGGTTGATGAGTTCTCGGGTTGGCAGGCGCGCACCGGCCTATTGTACCGGGGTGGGCAAAGCTCTTTTATCCCACATAGATCCTGAATTCATTTTAGAGAATATGAAGTGGGGAAACCTCATTCGGTTCAATGAGAGGACAATCATTGACCCTGATGAGCTGTTAGAGCATTTTAGGGAGACTCGCCGAAGGGGCTATGCTCTCGATGAAGGAGAGCACGAGAGAGAAGTTCGATGTGTTGCAGTACCCATTTTTGATCAGCGCGGCGAAGCCATTGCCGCTGTTAGCGTATCTGGCCCAAAGAGCAGAATGGATCCGATAGACCAGAACGAAGATTTGATCCAACTCACATTACATACGGCCCAAGAAATATCAGAAAGGCTTGGTTACAGGTCTTACATGAAACACAAAATTGGAGAGGATAATGAGAAAAATCATTGAAGAACGAAAGAAATTGCCAAGCCCTGAGGTTCTACAGGGTTTTAAGGATTTGCTCAAAGTGTACAGCCCTTCCTGCGTAGTTACCGATGCCCAAGAGAGAGCCGGTGTGATGCGCAGCTATTTGAGGCCTATTGATAATACAACCCGTTTTGCAGGACCCGCATTGACGGTCCGCTTGGAACCTGGCAACCAGGTCGACTGCCTGGATGCATTGTCAGTAGCCCAGCCGGGTGATGTGATTGTTGTTGATGCCGCCGGGGAAACCGAGACGTCGATCTGGGGTGGGCTAATGGCTGGTTTATGCCAGATGAAAGGAGTTGTTGGCGCTGTTGTCGACGGTGGTATCCGTGACACTGATGAAATTCGCGATCTTGGGTTCTATATTTTTGCCAAATCAATTGTGCCGCGGGCCACTCACACAATCACTTCTGGGCGGATGGAACCTATTGAGGTAAATGTGCCGATTCAATGCGCTGGCGTAATTGTCAACCCTGGAGACATAGTCATTGGTGACGAGGTCGGGGTGACGGTCGTTCCGCTAGAAAATGCAGAAGAGATCCTTGAAAAAGCCCAACTGCAAGCCGCAAACGAAGAAAAGACTCGAGAGGCTATCCGGGCAGGTAAAACAGTTGACGAACTTCTAGCGGAATTCGGCAGGCTGTAAATTTCTTTGCTGGCTATTTCAATCATACCTGAGCGTATCAGTATGCGCGGGAGATGACATTTATGGAAGGATATGAAAAACAACGGCTGCGGCGGCTACAAGAATTAATGAAAGAGGTTGATCTAAGTGCTTTAATCTGCAGGTTGCCTGAAAACGTACTCTATCTGACCGATTATTGGCCTCATCATGGCATATCGGTTGCGGTCCTTCCCGATGAAGGACGCCCAACACTGTTCATTCCTGAGGTGGAAATGGAATGGGGAAATCAGGATTGGGCAGAGGTTGTGCCTTTTGGTTGGGCTTTGTTGAAAGACCAGGATTTGTACGTCAGCTACCGCCACTTATTGGGTGAAGTTGCCCACAAGCTGGGGCTCGAACGGAAAAAGGTTGGCGTGGAGCAGGCGCTGGAAATAGTTGGCACTACCTACCGCCATGCTGAACCAATTATACCGGCTGCCCCTTGGGCTTCATTGTTAGATGAACTCTTTGCTGGTGCTGAGCTGGTTGATGTCACCGATTTGATGCAGAGCGCGAAAGTGGTAAAGAGTAAGTACGATCTCCAACGGCTGCAAGTGGCAAATGAAATAGCCCACATCGGCGCATCCAAATTCTTAGAAAATCTGCAGCCCGGCATGCGCGAGGTGGAAATCAGCGCCATGATTGAAGGCACAATCCGAGCCAAGGGCGCTGGGCACGAAGGAGCGCGATTGGTATGGGCGGAAGCTGAAGTTGCATCGGGGCCTGTCAACACGGCAAAAGCTAATCTTTTAATTCCTTCCACAGAACGCGTGATTGAGGAAGGCGATCTGGTTATGGTAGAGATGGCCACGGTGGTGGACGGCTATTATTCGGACTTGACTTATATGGCAGTGGCTGGCTCGCCAACTGATCGTCAGCGCGAGGTTCACAATGCGGTCTTAGCCGCCCAGCAAGCCGCCGCTTCGCAAATGTGGCCGGGAAATTCGTATGCCGATCCTGACACCGCGGCTCGAAAGGTATTGGAGGACGCAGGGCTGGGTGAATATTTTGTTCATGTCACTGGCCATGGCCTTGGTTTTCGGTTTCATGAGTCAACGCCATTTTTAATGCCAGGTGCAAGAGGTACCCTGGTCGAGGGCGTGGTCTCAAGTATTGAGCCTGGTGTGTACATTGAAGGTTTTGGCGGTATTCGCATTGAAGATAATGTGGCGGTTGGTAAGGATGGCCCCGTTTTCCTCTCCACACCTCGCCAACCTTGGTAACAAAAACAAAAGGGAAATTGGAAATGACAATGGAATCGAAGAGATGGCAGATTACCAGAGATGATCTCGGCAAATTTGCAGGGAAAAAGCCAGCCTTCGTCACCTTTGGTGAAACGATGCTGCGTGATATGCCAGTCGA
This sequence comes from Anaerolineae bacterium, assembly GCA_036985655.1. GTDB lineage: Bacteria > Chloroflexota > Anaerolineae > Promineifilales > Promineifilaceae > UBA11865. The sequence continues at coordinate 4,476 of BTQB01000011.1, forward strand.
TTTGCAGCGGCCTGAAAGAACACGGCAGGTACAGCTATCCCTTGCAGGCAGTGAATTTACTTTAGCCGTTCTACTTTCACGATTCGGAATTCCTGCCGCATATGTCACCCGTGTACCCGACAACCCTTATGGTTGGCTGACACGGGATACCGCCCGAGAACAAGGGGTAAATACCGATCACTTTGTGTGGGCGCCCAAGGTGGAACCGATCGGGCGCTTCATATACGAGATTGGACGAACACCACGCAAGAACACGGGATGGTACCAACGCATGTACTCAGCTGCCAGCCGGCTTGATGCTGGGATGGTGGATTGGGAAGATGCGTTGCGAGATTGCCAGCTGTTCCATACTTCTGGCATTTCTTTCGGCTTGGCAACCCACAGTGGATACGAACGCAATTACATGCTGGACGCTTTTAAAGAAGCGGTATCGGCTATGCCTAACGGCTGCCTGTTGGGGATGGACTTCAACTACCGGTCAACCTTATGGTCAAAAGAAGAGTGTGTCGAAGTCATGACACCGCTTATCACAGATCACATTGATGTCTTTATAACAACCATTGAGGATATGGCCAAGCTCTATGGGATAGGGTGCGGGCGGTACAGCGCTGAGCAAATCGAAAAAGGCGATATCGGGCCTTTGGAGGATGATGACATCCGTTCTTTTACCCGAGAAATTAGTGAAAAGTTCAACACGAAAATTGTAGCCTTAACAATCCGTTACCCAGATACCTTTGAGCAGCATCGCTGGGAAACAGCTGCAATGGATAGTAGCGGCTTTTTCTTCCGCTCCCCAAATGTGAAGCCAATCGTCCTAATGGACCGTCTTGGTGGTGGGGATACCTGGAACGGTGGCTTCTATTACGGATTGCTGACTGAAGGATTTAATGCCAGTGGTATTGAAAAAGGTTTACTCGTTGGTGATGCAGCCACCCGCATTAAGCAAACTTTGATGTTTGATCTGCCGATTGTGACAAAAGCCGAAACGCAAGCCCTGATGAAAGCGGATATTGAAGGTGGCGGCAAGCGGACGGCGCGTTGATTCAATAATAATGGAGATAATAAAATGACTTACCCACGATCTTTTTCCCATATCGGACTTTCTGTACCAGACCTGGAAGCAGCTGTGAAATTCTATTCTGAAGTCTTTGGCTTCTATGTAATCATGCCGCCGACAGAAGTTGTTGAAGAAACTGAAACAGCCATCGGTGTCATGTGCAGCGATGTCTTTGGCGACGGCTATGAGGGATTCCGCATAGCCCATATGGTTACCAGTGACGGCATTGGTATCGAGCTGTTCGAGTTCCGCAACTCGGAGAAGCCAGAAAACAATCTCGAATATTGGAAATCCAGTGTATTCCACTTCTGCGTACAAGATCCAGACCTGGAAGGGTTGCTGGCAAAAGTAGTTGAACACGGTGGAAAACAGCGTATGCCCGTCCGCGAATATTATCCAGGTGAAAAACCCTACCGCATGGTTTACGTAGAAGACCCCTTTGGGATCGTTTTTGAAATATACAGCCATAGCTACGAGTTGACTTATTCTGCCGGGGCATATCAACACAATATCGGATAAGCCTTAGGCAGAATGAGCCTGAAATTCAAGAGTGGCCTGAGTCAGCGCAGGAGTTGATGTATGCCGAAATTCAAGGTTTACATTAGTGACTATGATTATCTTGATTTGGATATCGAGCGCAGTGTACTGGAACCCATTGGTGCTGAGGTGATTGGGTTGAAGTGCTCAACTGGCGAAGCATTGGGCGAGTTGGCCGCAGATGCGGACGCAATCCTGCAGCAGTACGCGAAGATCGATCGCAACACCATCGAACAACTCAAGAACTGCAAGGTGATCTGCCGTTACGGTACCGGCATGGACATCCTTGATGTGCAAGCCTGTTACGATAATGGCATTCAGGTCACTAATGTCCCCGACTATTGCATTGAAGAAGTCGCCGACCATAGCATTGCCATGGGCTTCATGCTCTTACGACGCATCCCTATGTATTACCGTGCCACCCGCAGAGGGGAGTGGCACTGGAGTGCATCTGGTGGCTCAACATTTCGTTTTCGGAGTTCGATCTGGGGGTTAATTGGCTTTGGTCGGATCGCCCAGAATATTGCCCGCAAGTTGAGTGTCTTTGGCTTTGAGGTGCTGGCTTATGATCCCTATCTTTCAAAAGGATATATTGCTACACATGGCGTGCGCAAGGTTGAGTTGGGTGAACTGTTCTCCACCGCTAATGTGGTCGATGTTATGTGTCCATACACACCTGAAACCCATCACATTGTCAATGAAGCGGCTTTCAACAAGATGAAAAAAGTGGCTGTCTTGGTCAATTGTTCTAGAGGAAAGTGTGTAGACAACAAAGCCCTATACGATGCATTAGTGGAAGGCAGGATCGCTGCAGCAGGTCTTGATGACACCGAGGAGGAACCGGCAAAACAAAAGGCGTGGACACCTGACATGAATCCGTTGTTTACTTTGGAAAACTGTTTCATCACACCACATTCTGCCTATGTCTCAGAACAATCATTGGTGGAATGTCGATACGTGGCATCAGAAAACGCTAGAGCAGTCCTTTTAGGACAGCCGCCATTGGATCCAGTCCGACCGTAAGAAGATGAAACATGTGCAGCGGCAGGCGTTCAACAAGGAGGTGAAAGAAAGTAAACACAACATGCTTTTGCATATTTATTTATAGTTCGAGCAAGTATAAGGAGAAGGAACAGTGGCACGGAGAAAGTACTTAACAATAGCATTGGCAATTTTGCTCACATTGGCGTTTTTGATAACTGGCTGTCAGTCAGAGAAAGAAGATCAAGCCGATGCAGGAGCAGCCGCGGTTGAAGATCGTAGCGAGGATGAGTACATCTATGTCTCCGCGATGGGCAACCTTGAATTCTTCAATGCCCACAAATATGGTTGGGAATGGGCCGGCGATGCGCTTGGCGTTAAGTCGACCTATGTTGGTCCGGCCGAGTACGACATGAACGCTATGGTGGCAGCCTTTGATCAAGCAATCGCCAAGAAGCCCAAGGGCATTGTGGTGTTTGCTGTTGAACCAATTCTCAAGCCTTCAATCGATAAGGCCGTGGAGGCCGGCATCCCAGTGGTGACGATTCTCGGCGACCTGCCCGACACAAAACGTCTGGCATTCGTGGGTTCTTCCCAATTTGATCTGGGCTTTATCGGCGGCCAAAACCTGGCCGAAGCCCTGGGTGGGGAAGGCAAGGTTGCGATTCTGAGTATTCCAAGCGTGGGAATGTTTGACGAACGCGAGGCCGGCTTTCGGGCAGCTTTTGAGGCTTACCCTGGTATAGAAGTCGTTCAGGTGGGCAATACTGGCGCAGACACAGTAACGGCCATCAATACAGCTAAGGACATTCTGCAGCGCTTCCCAGACCTGGCAGCATTCGCAGGTACGGATTCAACCGGTGGCATTGGTGCTGCAACAGCGGTTGAGGAACTCGGCCGTGTTGGCGAGGTCAAAATTGTGTCCATGGATCGCAATTCCGACGTGCTAGAAAAGATTGGAGATGGCGTGGTGACAGGGACCGTCGCGCAGAATGATGCCGCAATGGCATTCTGGGCCCTGCAGGTCCTCTACAATTACAACTACTACCAGGCCCCATTGACCACCGACAACGCTGCTGCTGGTGTTAATGCTGGCCCGAGCCTGGTAAATACTGCGGCAAACTATATCGATCAATCGAACCTCGAATACTTCTTGGAAGCTAACAAGATTTACGCTCCCTAAACAGAAAAAGCGACTTCGGAAATTTTAAGGTTCCGTGCAGGCAGCTGCATATCCCAGATTTCCGAAGTCACCTTCTTAGAAATAGTGATGGAACATATATTAAGTGTTGAGCGAATATCAAAGAGTTTTCCCGGCGTCCTGGCTGTTGATGATGTCACTTTTAATCTGCGACGTGGTGAGATAATGGCATTGATCGGCGAGAATGGCGCCGGGAAAAGCACTTTAATGCAAATATTGGGGGGTGGTCATAGGGCTGATACTGGTCAAATGTACCTTGATGGTGAACCTCTGGAATTCACCTCTGCCAACGATGCAATTCATGCTGGCATCGCCATGGTATTCCAGGAGCTGTCCTTGGTCGGGGGTCTTTCAATCGCTGAGAATATCTTTGCTAACCGGCAGCCGGTTGGCCGATTAAATAATATCCACTGGCGTAAACTTTACCAACAAACCCGGGATGTTTTACATCGTTTTAATCTGGATCTTGATCCTACTACGCCCGTGAAACAGCTGGTTATGGGGCAGCAGCAAATCCTGGAAATTCTCAAAGCCATTACCACCGAACCAAAGGTGTTGATTCTGGATGAGCCTACTTCCTCACTTACCCCGGCTGAAACTGATAACCTGTTCAAAAACATCCAAACACTTCAAAAACAGGGGATGACATTTATTTATATCTCCCATAAATTGGCTGAAGTGTTTGAGTTGGCGGACCGGGTCATGGTCATGCGGGATGGCAAGAAGATCGGAATTCGGGACATAACTGAGGTGGATGAAAACGACCTTGTGGCAATGATGGTGGGTCGAGAGATTGTCGATGTTTACGGCGCTCCATCTTATGACTCAACTATGGGTGAAGAATATTTCCGGATTGAGGGGTTTACCTATCGCAATTCTTTTATAGATGTTTCTCTCGGGCTGCATCGCGGTGAAATTCTTGGCCTCGCGGGTCTTGTCGGAGCAGGGCGAACAGAGTTGGCCCGATCAATTTTTGGCATCGGGCCAAAGAATGAGGGCCGTGTTTTCTTGGAGGGAAAGAACATTGAAATAAAACGCCCAAAAGATGCGATCAAACAAGGCATTGCCTATCTCACTGAGGATAGAAAAGCCCAGGGCCTTTTCCTTGATATGAGTCTGTCAGAAAATTTTATCGCCCCGATATTAAAAATGTTTACGGGCAAAGCTGGGTTCCTAAATTTCGACAAAGTGGAAGCTCATGCGGTGAACCAGATTCAGAATTACAACATTACGACCCCATCAACGAAACAGAAAGTTATGAATCTGTCTGGAGGTAACCAGCAAAAAAGCATGGTTGCCATGTGGATGGGTTTACAACCTAAAGTTGTTATTTTTGACGAGCCTACCCGAGGTGTAGATGTGGGTGCACGTTTTGAAATCTATCAGAAATTGCGGGAGCTGGCGTCGGAGGGGGTGGGTATTCTACTGATTTCTTCTGAACTTCCAGAACTTATTGGTTTGAGTGACAGGATACTGGTTATGCACCAGGGTCATATTTCAGGCGAAGTACTGCAAAAGGACTTCTCAGAAAAATTGATCCTGGCATACGCGGCAGGCGTAAAGAATTAAGATTTAATGGAATCATTGTCTATGGAGCAAGAAGCAGCGGCACAAACTCCTAAACAAGGACCGGGCAGCGGTAACTTGCTATTAAGGTTAAGGCAGGTTACAGCGCAGCGCGAGTTCATCATGCTGCTCGTGATCGTCTTATTTGCCACCATCATGGCTCTAGCCTCGCCAATATTCCTGACTAGGCTGAACATCGAAGCAATCCTGATGGCTTTGACTGTTGAGGCTACCATCTCTATCGGCATGGTTATCCTGTTGATATCAGGGGGACTTGACTTATCTGTCGGATCCATCATGGCTCTGGTTGGTGTGGTAACCGGCCTGGTTTTAACAGAAGGCGTCGGAACGCCGCCGGCAATCGTCGTTGGCTTGCTTGCTGGCTTGGGTGTTGGGTTGGTGAACGGCGTCTTGATTGCCAAGATGAAGATTAACCCGTTCATTACCACATTGGGTACGATGATCACAGTGCGTGGCTTACTGCTAATCCTGGCAAAGGGTCGTGCAATTTTAAACTTGCCAGACTCGTTCACCGTTATCGGCCAGGGGAGATTGTCTGGGATTCAGTTACCCATTTTTGTGCTCTTATTTTTGGTCATCGTTGGAGATTTGTTATTACGCAATTCTCGTTTCTTGCGGCAAAGCTATTACATTGGCGGGAATGAGAATGCCGCCCGGCTGTCGGGTATCAACGTGGACGGACAGAAGATATTTTACTACTGCCTGGCAGCTGTATTGTCGGGCGTGGCCGGCCTGTTGCTCACGGCTCGATTCGGTGCAGCTTCGCTGACTGTTGGTAATGGACTTGAACTTCGCGTGATCACGGCCGCCATTATTGGCGGTGCCAGCTTAAACGGTGGCGAGGGCTCCGTATTAGGCGCATTTTTAGGCGCGCTGTTCATGGGCATGCTAGCCAATTCGTTGAATTTGCTGGGAGTGGATGTGTACTACCAGAGCTTCCTCACTGGGCTAATCTTAATTCTGGCAGTTATATTTGATGTTGTAAATGAGCAACGAAAGCTCGCCTGAAGGTAAATCAGCATAGATGATGGCGCAGTCCACTGGCAGGCTTTTACTGATTCGGTCCTTTGGCTGCCCAATTGATGATGGCGTTGAAACCTGTTTCCTAATTCGTGTAAACCGTAACTGGAAAGGAGGTGGTTAGGTATCAAATTAAGCTTATTCCAACCATGGATTTAACTTTGTAAAAAAAGGGGTAGATAATGAAGAAAGTGTATCTTTTTGTAATCCTGTTATTACTTTTCTCGCTAGCATTAAGTGCATGCGGGTCCGAAGACACTGCTGTAGAAGAGGAAGCGGCCCCTACGGAAGAGGTGGCAGCGCCCGCCGTGGAAGAAGAAGCAGCGCCTGCTGAGGAAGAAGAGGCGCCCGTAGAAGAAGCTGCAGCAGCAGGGGATTACACAGCGCCTGAACCCGCGTTCAACCCTGTACCGCTAGAGGAAGGGGCACAAGCAGCATGCAGCGCCCTGGGCTTCAGCGGTGATAAACCTGCTACTATCGCCTACATGCCTCCGGCAACAGAGTTCAACTACTACCAGGCCATTGGTGCCGGCATTGATGACCTGGCTGCTGAACTTGGCATCGAGACCTTCATGTTGGCGCCGCAGAGCGGCTCGGATATCGAAGGTCAGATGGGCATGATCCAGGATGTTCTCACTCAAGATGTGGATGCAATCATCCTTTCAACTCATGATGAGTTCGCTGCTGCGCCGCTGGTAGAAAAAGCGATCAGCCAAGGCGTTGCCGTAATCATCGTGAACTCAGACATCGCCAACTTCCCCACGCCGGTGAATGGCGTTGTTGGATACAGCCAGCGCAGCGGCACCTTTGCAGAGGGTGAGTACATCCTCGATATGTTTGATGGTCAAGCCAAGGTGGGTGTGCTGGAAGGCCTGCCTGGATACCACTCAACTGAACGTATTGGTGGTTATCTGGACGCCTTCGAGGGTTATGATGGTATGGAAGTGATTGCCTCCTTGCCAACCGAATGGAACGTGGAGACGGGTAACACGGCTATGATGGACCTGCTCCAGGCCAATCCGGAGATCGAGGTTGTCATCACTGCCAATGACTATATCGCCATTGGCGCGGCCCTGGCTGCAGAAGCTCTCGGACGAGATGATGTGGCAATCTTTGGTAACGACGGCGACACAACCGGTTTAGAAGATATTGCCGCTGGTAAGTGGGATGCGACGGTCAACACCACACCATACCTGATGGGACAGGTGGCTTTACAAGTAACTGTGGACTGCCTAGAAGGGGTCTATCCTGGTGGTTGGACCGAGACGCCAACAGTGATTGTTGACGCTAGCAATGCCAACGATTACCTTTGCCGCCCCGAGAACCTCTTCCCGGCGCCTTCACAAGAGTACGAGTGTGGTGCTCCAGCGGAAGAAGCAACAGCAGCAGGGGAATACACAGCGCCTGAACCCGCGTTCAACCCTGTACCGCTAGAGGAAGGGGCACAAGCAGCCTGCACCGCCCTGGGCTTCAGCGGTGATCAACCTGCCACTATCGCCTACATGCCTCCGGCAACAGAGTTCAACTACTACCAGGCCATTGGAGCCGGCATTGATGACCTGGCTGCTGAACTTGGCATCGAGACCTTCATGTTGGCGCCGCAGAGCGGCTCGGATATCGAAGGTCAGATGGGCATGATCCAGGATGTTCTCACTCAAGATGTGGATGCAATCATCCTTTCAACTCATGATGAGTTCGCTGCTGCGCCGCTGGTAGAAAAAGCGATCAGCCAAGGCGTTGCCGTAATCATCGTGAACTCAGACATCGCCAACTTCCCCACGCCGGTGAATGGCGTTGTTGGATACAGCCAGCGCAGCGGCACCTTTGCAGAGGGTGAGTACATCCTCGATATGTTTGATGGTCAAGCCAAGGTGGGTGTGCTGGAAGGCCTGCCTGGATACCACTCAACTGAACGTATTGGTGGTTATCTGGACGCCTTCGAGGGTTATGATGGTATGGAAGTGATTGCCTCCTTGCCAACCGAATGGAACGTGGAGACGGGTAACACGGCTATGATGGACCTGCTCCAGGCCAATCCGGAGATCGAGGTTGTCATCACTGCCAATGACTATATCGCCATTGGCGCGGCCCTGGCTGCAGAAGCTCTCGGACGAGATGATGTGGCAATCTTTGGTAACGACGGCGACACAACCGGTTTAGAAGATATTGCCGCTGGTAAGTGGGATGCGACGGTCAACACTACACCATACCTGATGGGACAGGTCGCTTTACAGGTGGCTGTGGACTGCCTCGATGGAGTCTATCCTGGTGGTTGGACCGAGACACCAACAGTGATTGTTGACGCTAGCAATGCCAACGATTACCTTTGCCGCCCCGAGAACCTCTTCCCGGCGCCTTCACAAGAGTACGAGTGCAACAACTAGTATAATAAATACTAGGATAACTTATTGATGTGCCCTGGTCACGTTTAAACATGTGGCCAGGGCAGTTGTTGACGCGACTGAACTTTTCCGTCTGCTGGTTTCTCATGCATAATTGGTGCCTTTCCCTAAAATGATTCTGCGAGTTTGTCTCGAATGGATAACGCTTTATGGATATGATGGCCAATAATAATCCGCCCCCACTATGGGAATTGCGTGGGATTTCGAAGAGATTTCCAGGTGTCCAGGCACTAGACGACGTATCGATGACGATCAGTGAAGGCAAGATACACGCACTGATTGGTGAAAATGGCTGTGGTAAATCCACTCTGGTGAAATGCCTGGCAGGCGTTCACCAGCCGGAAGAAGGGGAGCTGTTGTACAGAGGAAAAGTAGTCGAGATTCCCCACCCCTTCGATGCCCACAGATATGGTGTGGCCACGATTTACCAGGAGTTTTCATTGGTTCCAACTTTGTCTGTTGCTGAGAATATATTCCTCGGTCGACAGTTAAGAAATCCAAGGACTGGAGGAATTGACTGGAACGAGATGCGAGTACAGACTGCTGAGATTTTGGATCAGATTTCAATCGAAATTGATCCAGATGCCACTGTCCGTGAGCTCTCTGTTGCAGAGCAACAGTTGGTTGAGATCGTCAAAGCCTTATCGACAGAATCGACCTTACTTATTCTGGACGAACCTACAGCAGCCTTGGGTTTGGCGGAGACGGAGCGCCTGCACGAACTGATACAACATTTTGCCGAGCAGGGTAAAGCTATCTTGTACATCTCTCACCGCTTAGATGAGGTGTTCCGGATCGCGGATCAAATTGCGGTTCTCAAAGACGGCCGCCTAGTTGGCGACCAACCGGCTGATTCGCTAGAGGTTAAAGATGTGATCAGGTTGATGGTCGGCTTTCATATCGCCCAACATTATCCAAAAGAAAAAAACGCAACCGATGAGATTCTCCTCGAAGTCAAGAATTTATCTACCGAAACCGGGGTGCGCGGCGTTAGTTTCGATATTCGTAAAGGGGAAGTATTTGGCCTAGGCGGTATGGTAGGTTCCAAACGAACAGATATTGCTTTAGCTCTGTTTGGGTATCACCGGTTAACCAGTGGAGACATTCATCTCCATGGTGAAAAGGTTGAGTTTTCATCTCCGTCAGATGCCATCAGTGCGGGCATAGGATTAGTACCTGAAAATCGGAAAGAGGATGGTCTGTTATTCAACTTTGAAGCCCCACAAAACATTACGCTTTCACGACTAAGCGGCTTGATAAAGGGGGTTTTCTTGAACCTGGCCGAGGAGCAGCGGGTTGGGAAAGAGTATGTTGACAAGTTGAATATAACGCCTACCGCAATGACGAAATCTGTCAGGCATCTTTCTGGCGGCAATCAACAAAAGGTGGTGATTGCACGGTGGCTCTACTCTGACGCCCATTTGCTGATCTTTGACGAGCCAACCCAGGGTGTTGATATCGGCGCCAAAGTGGAAGTGTATCAAGTAATTAACGAATTAACTGCAAATGGAATCAGCGTGTTATTGATCAGTTCTGACTTCCCCGAATTGCTAGCCATGAGTGATCGCATTGCGGTGATACGAGACGGTCAGGTTATGCAAATATTGCCAGCAGAAGAGCTGAGCGAGTTTCAGATGATGTCGATTACTTCCGGAGCTGAATAGACTGGCTTCGATCAAACCCTAAATTCAGGAGATTGGGATGAAAACATTCTCAAATTTCTTTCGGTCGGTGATTATTGGTCCTTTTGCTGCACTAGTGATTGTTGTTGTCATCATTAGCCTAACTACCGATCGCTTTTTAACACCCGGAAACCTGACAAACGTGTCTCTTCAAGTAAGCACAGTCGCGATTGCTGCTATTGGCAGTACGATTGTCATTCTAACTGGTGAAATTGATCTCTCTCCGGGTGCTGTAGTCGCACTAACATCAAGCGTCCTGGCAGTCTTAGTGCAAAAAACGGGTTTATCTTTGCCGGTTGGGATTATTTTAGCTTTACTGTTTGGCGTTCTTTTAGGTGGATTCAATGGCCTGCTAAGCACTTATATTCGTATCCCATCATTCGTGGCTACGTTGGCAACAATGGGTATCTTTCGTGGGTTGGCCTTTTTAATCACGGAGGGACATCCGATTTTCTCGATTTCGCCGTATCTTGAAACAATTTTCTACGGTGATTTGGCTGGTATTCCTTTGCCACTTATTTATCTGCTGGTCTTTTATGCCATCAGCGCGGTTTACCTGAGAAACACACGTCAAGGACGCGCTATATATTCGGTTGGTGGGAATGAGACCGCTTCGTATTTATCTGGTATCCACGTAAACCGGTCACGCTTGATGGCTTTCGTGATTGCAGGTTTTACGGCCGCAATTGCAGGCGTTTTGTTATCGGCCCGACTAAATTCAGGTTCGCCCAACTACGGTGTAGCTTTGGAGTTGGCGGCTATTGCTGCGGCGGTGATCGGTGGAACCAGTCTCGCAGGGGGATATGGCAACATCATCGGGACGCTTTTTGGGGCGATGACTGTCGCCGTCGTGCAGAACGCTTTGAATCTAAATGCTGTCCCGGCTGCCTGGCAAAACATTTCTCTTGGGTTCATCATACTTCTGGCAGTTGGATTCGACATGTGGCGGAATGATGTTGGCAAAGGACTTTCGAGGATCTTTTCAGCCGAGGTGAAAGACAGCTGAGCGAAACGCGTACATTATAGGCAACGCTACAGCGGCTGACTCTCTCCAATTTGCCACTATTGAAATAGCTGCTATCCCATGATTATTTTAGGCTGGTTCGATCATCTTGATAAAGCAGCTGTTAACAAGAACCGTATCTCTCGGAGAATTGGTCGTGGGCGAGGGTGGACTCAAAGCATCTAGCTGAGTCTCCTCAGACGAATCCTATTAGGCCACTCGCGGGATGTGGGCCCTAAAGATGGAGATTGAGTCTCTAATGCTCTTCTACCAGAGGTAGAACTCATTAATATATAATATATTTTATGGGAACCGTGGGGATCATTTGCAGCGTTATTTTAAATGAGCCTTTCGGGGCATAAATGAATATCTGCTCGAATATTTCAGAGCCCTCAAACCAAGTGTCAATCCCCCACAATTACGATCCCAGAGGATTTCGTCAGTTGGAAGATTTAACAATGCCCAATTTCTTGCCAGGATTGAAAAGAATTTCATCTCAATGCCGAATAATTGGGCTTAAATTTCCAGCTCGCCAATCCTTTGGCGCCGTTTCAGGAAGGCTGTCCATGGAAGTGAGCAGCCAAGACAGCGTTAAAGATCAAATTGTTAAGATTGAGGGTGCTATGGACATACAACAGCTAAGTTCACCTGGTGGCAATGAGCCCAGCAATTGGTTAGTCAGGTGCTGCGAGTTGTCCACCCTCCTACCTGCTTGAGCCTCTCAGGTTCACCCCCGTGTCCACGGCCGCTTTGGAAAATATTGTAGATAGTCCTAACACTTTGTAGATGATGTCTTTATAGGTCATGCTCTGCATATTTCGTCACGGCCAAAAAGGAGCAAAATAATACCGACGGTTCGGGTTAACCGTGTTTTTTTCTTTTGAGTGCTATGCTTTTCTGCAGCGGCTCGGGCCACTGGCTGAGGTCGTCACTGGGATATATCTTCAACGGCGGACCACCTTGGGCTAACAGGTCCGCTTTCCGGCATTTGAGAATTTTGCAGGCGGCAATGATCCCGGAATTTGCCGTCTCGGCGATCCCGTGGGACATGGTGCTTTGACCACAAAGGTAAAGGTTCTTGATGCCAGGCTTGGTGCGGAATGCTAACGGGCCTGCCTGCCACACGCCTTTTGCGATGCCGTAGATGTTCCCCTGATGTGAGTTAAGGTAATGCTCGTTGGAAAGCGGGGTGCCAAGCTCACTCAGCACCACCGACTCAGTGATTCCAGGAATGCGTCTTTCGAGAACTGAGATTATTCTGCCACTCAGTTCCTCCTTGAGCTGCTGATACTCCCATGAGCGATCGCCGGTTGGTTCATGCGCCCATTCAGCAAATGGCTCATAAGAGACGAACGCAAAGACCTCGACCGTGTGATGGCCGCTGTGCATTTTGCTAGGGTCTTTGAGCGTGGTTACTGTCAGGAATAGGACATCTGGTGGTTGGTGCAAAATGGCATCCCCTAACCCTTGTTCATAGACGCTTTCTATATCGGCATGTTCATAGAACCAATAGTTGCCTGAATCGAAGCCCATGGCTTTCAAGTCCATGGCAATGACAAGAAAGAGGGACAGGCAGGAGGTAGAGTAGCTAACTCGTTCTACCTTGCGCTTGAGTCGCCAGGGCAGATGTTCTCGGCCGATCAGCTTGATGAAAGTGGTTTCCGGGTCGGCGTTGCTGAGGATGTATTGAGCGCGCACCTCCTCGCCGTCCAGAAGCGCCACCCCCACGGCGCGACGGCTTTCCATCAAGATGCGTCCAACCGGGGTGCTCAAACGAATCTCGCCACCTGCTCTCTTGAGGGCACGGGTGAGGGCTCGTGAGTTGGCGCTGCCGCCCCGAGGATAGTAGGCGCCGCCAGCGTAATGCATTGGTATAGATGCATGAACGGCCGCCGACACCTTGGAGAGAGGCATGCCATGATCCCCTGCTTGAGTAGCCAGAATTGCGCGAAGGGTCGGGTCAGAGACGTACCGCTCGATGAGATCAGCGCCAGTGCGCAGCAACCAGGGTAAAAGGTGGAAGTTGCTGTTGATCGGTTTATAATCCACCAGCCGTTTTACGATTTCGTAGAGGCCGGCAGCGGTCTTGAAATACTTTTCGATGCCTTCCGCTTCGTGCGGAAACCGCTGCTTCAAACGGCGGATTAGCCTGTCCTTGTTCTTGGGTATGTCAAATTGCTCATCACCAATGAAGATATGGTCGATTCCGTCTGGATTGAGCTCCAGGAATTCAATATCCTCGGATACGCCCAGTCCCTCATAGATATCCCTTAGCCGGCCGCCTTCGCCTAATTCACCAATGTAGTGAACGCCCGTGCTGAACCGGTAACCATCTAAGGTGAAGGAATGGGTCCAGCCCCCCGCCACCTCGTGCTGTTCGCAGACCAACACCTTCTGTCCGGCTTGAGCCAGAGCCACGGCCGCGGTCTACCCGCCCGAACCTGACCCAATGACAATTACATCGTAATCCATGTTACTCATGCTTCTCCCCCACACGACTAAACACGGTACCCTGTTATGCCTAACAGTGTACCAGCAGTACGCGGAATAGTATCCCACACTTTGTAAAACGGAACCTACAGCTGCTTCGGCGAATTGGGGATGGCAGCGCACTACCAGCCGTTTAATGAAAGCTGTTTTTGACAAATTTGTCACCGGCCGGCCGAATAAAATATCACCACTATCGAATAAGAGTCAGACTTGCGGCCGAATAAAATGTCACCAGTCGATCTCATCCTACACCATGAGGTGATAGTCGGGGAAGGCGTTGCGCATCGCTGCATTGAATTGTTTCGCTACTTCAGACTCTTGGACAGGTATGGCCTATTGCCCTATAAAATCGCTGGCAGCACGCCCCCCAATGCCTTGGCGCCCTTTCTGGAAGAGTGCCTATCGGGGTAAGAAGTCAGGACAACTTTGGTGATCAAACTGTCAAAATTGAGGGGGTTTTTCGGAAGCCTTTTGTAGTTGTCAGTTAATTATTTCAGTGTTAATTGAATTATTACAAATGTCAGCCCATGCCCATGACAAATGTCACTGTCCAGGTTAGTAAGGGTGAGTATAAAATTGCATCCAGGATATTTCAATGAAATTTGAAATAATATTATTGGGATGCAACCTCTTTTGATTGGAGATCGTTTATGGGTAAATGGCTGTGTCTGAATTCTTAGAATACACCCTCGATAAATTTACCTTTCGGGTCGCCACCGACCGTTACTACAAAGCCTATGGCGTGTGGGCTAAGGAAGAAAATGGTCAGGTGACGATTGGACTTTCTGACTTCCTACAGCAGCGCAGCGGCGATGTCGCCTTTGCCGATGTCATGGAGCCGGGAAGCCGCTTATGAGGTCGTCGAGGAACTGCGGCCTGGGGAAGCACAACTGGTCGCCCTGTCGCTGCTTGTGCTGGGCGACGAAGATGCTCGTTCAGCGGTAGGCCAAAGTCCCTCCATTGCCATCGCGTCTGCAAATTAGCCTGTGCCAGCAAGATGGTGGAAGAGAGCGGCGGTCATATTGCGCAGGAATATGCTGTGTTGGACGTTTACCGCTGCTATCGACACTTCAAGCCCCGGGGCATCGCCGAGTTGAATGAAGGCTGGCAACAATTGGCCCATGCTTTAGCCGAAGAGATAGCCGCCAGTGTCGATGGACTTCTCGCTGGCCAAGGAGGTCAAGATGCCTAAGCTGCCCCATAAAAAGGTCGGCATCGTGGCCTGCTCAGGAGAAGAGCTGGACGAAGGAGCAGTTACGCGTTTGGCCGCCTTGCGTGTGTTGAAAAAGCTGCCCGGAAATACAGCCTGGTCGCCAATTCCGTGAAATCAGAGGTCATTATAGAGCCCATCATCGAAATGGAGACTAAATGAGCCAGGAAACAATCTGTATCTGTTAATAGCGTATTCTTTAAAATGCGAGGAGTGGCAAAATGTTAACTATCAAGGTACTTGGCCCGGGTTGCCCCAACTGCCACGAGGTAGAGGAGAATGCCCGTCAAGCGGTGACCATGCTCGGGACTGAGACCAGTATTGAGAAGGTGACCGACCGGTCAGAGCTTCAAAAATACAATCTCCTGGCTACCCCAGGGCTGGTCATCAATGAAATGCTTGTGTCGGCCGGCCGCATTCCCAGCGAATCAGAAGTGATGACTTGGGTGGCTGACGCCTTACTTTAGCGGATCTCTAATTGGTTTCCTCCGAGGAGTATGAGGGTGCTGAAATGGATAAGAACACAACAAGTGGTGTGACTTTAAAAACTCAAAAAGAAAGCGGCTCTAAGGAGCTGTCCTGGCTTGATAGATACTTAACTCTATGGATCTTCCTGGCAATGGCGGTCGGTGTCGCCATAGGTTACTTTGTTCTGGGCGTGGAAGATTTTATCAACGGCTTTCAGGTCGGTGCGGTTAATATCCCCATTGCTATTGGCCTGATATTGATGATGTATCCCCCTTTCGCCAAGGTAAAATACGAGCGCCTACCCGATGTATTTCGCAACACGAAGGTTCTCGGGCTTTCCCTGGCGCAAAACTGGATTGTTGGCCCCATCTTGATGTTCATTTTGGCGGTCGTCTTCCTCCACAACTATCCTGAATACATGGTTGGTCTGATTTTAATCGGCCTGGCCCGCTGTATCGCCATGGTCATCGTCTGGAACGAACTGGCTTCCGGTGATACAGAATACGCGGCCGGCCTGGTCGCATTCAACAGTGTTTTCCAGGTACTATTTTATAGTTTGTACGCATATATCTTCATCACGCTGCTGCCGGATGTTTTGGGCCTTCGTAATTCAGGTGTGACTGTCGATATCACTATTGGCGAATTAGCCCGGACTGTCTTCATCTACCTGGGCATTCCGATGATAGCCGGATTCCTCACCCGTTTTATCTTATTACGAGTCAAGGACAGGGAGTGGTATGAAAACGAATTCATCCCCCGCATCAGCCCGATCACGCTGATTGCGTTGCTTTTCACCATCCTGGTCATGTTCAGCTTAAAAGGGGAATTGATCGTCCAAATTCCACAGGACGTTGTGCTCATCGCCATCCCCCTTGCTATTTACTTCGTCGCCATGTTCATGGTGAGTTTCTGGATGGGGCGCCGGATTGGCGCGGACTATTCTAAAACGACTACATTGGCATTTACAGCAGCGAGTAATAATTTCGAGTTGGCTATCGCCGTGTCTGTGGCAGTCTTTGGCATTGGTTCCGGCGTCGCTTTCACCGCTGTGATTGGACCATTGATTGAAGTACCGGTAATGATCTTACTGGTCAATGTTGCTCTATTTTTCCAACGCCGGTATTTCGCTCATGAACTACAGCCAGTCCCGGTCGCGGCCGGTATGGTGGATGTGGCCGCAGAAGCCTGTCCACTGTCAGAAGATTTACCAAAGTAAGAATTAGATTCCGGGCAGCTATGGGAACGTCTTTGTAGCAGACTCATTAGAAAGTTGGTTAATGCTGGCATATTAATAGCGCTGGACTGCGCGTTGTGACAAAGTTG
>BTQB01000012.1:0-20724 GCA_036985655.1 Anaerolineae bacterium
AGATCTTAGCGTCACAAGATATCTTGACCCAGCCTGATATCATCTTCCCTGGAGAAATGAGTGCTTTTGCTGCCCTTTTTGAGAATCATCTGAGCGATGATTTTTTTGTCGAAGCTTCTATAAGCAATCAAAGGTTAGAAATAGATCCTAGATTTCTTTCAATCGATCTGAACCTGGAAGATAGCAGTGTTAGCACAGAGGGTTTAGTAATCACCTATCAGGGTTCGGTTGTCAATTCAGGTTCTGACAGCGTGGGCGACATCATCGTACTGGCGGTTTTCCTGGATGAAATGAATAAGGTTATTGGTTTCAGGATGACAGAAATCGGTAAGACGCTGGCGCCTGGAGAACGGACCACCTTTTCTGATCGGGGAATCGGATTTAGTAGTCCGCCTTTTAGGACCGAATTCGCTGTTCATGGTACTATTATCGATGGTTAGATCATATATTAAGCCATTATCATGCTTATCTCTCAAATCTTCAGGCTGATCGTCCGAATTATCCTGCCCTTTGTAGGTCCACTCCGAGTAACTGGGCAGCGGAATATACCTAAAGCAGGTCCATATATTGTTGCCGTTAATCACATGAGCAAGGCCGATCCACCCCTCGTGCTCATAGCTTTGCCAGGTACCACACTAAAATTTTTTGCCGGTGAAAAATGGGAACGGCACTTGATATTTGGACCTCTCATGCGCTGGGCTGGCGCTATATACATCAATAGAGGAGCAGTCGATAGGCGTGCGCTCAGGGAAGCTCTGCATGATCTCGAGGAGGGCTGTGTCTTTGGATTAGCGCCAGAAGGAACTCGGAGTCGAATTGGCAAGCTGTTACCGGCTCGCGATGGCGCTGCCTACCTGGCGACACGAGCTAAGGTACCGATTCTGCCTATCGGTATAGTAAACACCGATCAGATTGATCGCAACCTGCGACGATTAAGACGGACCCCAATTGAGGTTAGAATAGGTAAATTGTTTCAACTTCCGGAAATTGAAAAAAGACCGAAGAGCAGTGAATTAGCTGCCTATACCCACTACATAATGATCCACATTGCTGCCCTCCTGCCAGAGCGACACTGGGGTTATTATGATGACAGCCCGGCGTTAAAAGCGTTAATCGATGGTGAAGACCCCTGGCTCCAATGCCAGGAGTATGAAGGGGTAATGTTAGAGTAGTTAGCAGCCGCCCATGTTTCTAACTCAGATGCGCACTTCCTTGGAGTGGTATCCAGTAGCGCCGTCCGGCCGCACACCACTTTTTTTCTTGATTTGAAGTGCCCCATCACCATCGGTAGCGCGAACCCGAAACTCATGTTTTCCTGATAGAGGTGACCAGTCATATCTCCATTGAACCCAGGTTAGCTGGCTAAGAGGTGGGGTGCGTAGTGTCGCTTCCATCCAATCGCCGTCGTCAATCTGAAGCTCGACTTTCTGGATTCCCCGATCTCCTGCCCAGGCAATGCCACCGACAGGAATCTGGCCATTTGCACTAGGTTCATCTGCTGCAATGCTGTCAATAACCGAAACAATTTGAGGACGTGCTTCCTGGCTCCATCCACGCACGACCCAGTAGCCAAGCACTGATTCACCAACAGCCGTAATCTGTTTGATCCATTTAGGCTGTTTCATTCCGTAGCGATTAGGGATATAAATTCGGAGCGGGAAGCCATGTCCTTTAGGCAATGGTTCCCCATTCATCGCATAGACCAATAAGGTCCTCGGATCCATCATATCTTCCCGGATCACACTTTCGAAAAATCCATCTGCCGAATCGACCATTAATTCTTTAGCTTCTGGTTGAATTCCCAGTTCCTCCAATAAATCCATTAGACGAAGACCAGTCCAATTGCTCGTGCCGATCAAATCGCCACCGACCCGGTTTGAAATGCAACTTAGAGTAATAGGCTGGGTCTCAGATGGAAATGATCGCAGCTCCTGCAGTGATAGACCTCTTGGTTTATCGAAAAGACCCACAACTTCCAGCTGCCACTCCTCCTGATTAATCGAAGGCTGCCGAGTGTTAATATCAATCCGGTAAAAATCTTCGTTTGATGTCAGCTCTGATCGAGTACCTGGGGCCGGATCCACATCGTCTCTGGTTCTAGTAACGAGTATGTCTGGGCCATTCGTTGAACTTTCCAGAGTGGCTGAACCCGGGTAAGCTTCCGCTTGTGCAGTGGGGGTGCCCGCTGGATTCCCATTGGCTAAGATTTCACTGGCATCATTAGCGGTTTCCTGGGACCCAAATAATTTTCCAAGTCCCACTCCAGTCAGCAATAATGTTAATGCCCCACCGGCTGTCCCGATAAGAACTCGCCTTCGACCTTGTTTATCTCCGCTCTGCTCAAAACCATTTATTGCTTGATTAAGATAGCCATTGACAATGCCCCAGCCAATTAACAAGATGCCTATCCATATAAGTGCAAACAGGGAGCTATTGCCTAGCGGCAAGATGATCTCAACGATAACGACAAACAGAAAGGCAATCGCCCCAACTAATCCCCCAGCTTTGAATCTACTTAGCCCTCTTTTAAGCAGCCAGGCTGTTGCACCTCCTAAGACAGCCCCAGCAGCGCCAAACAAAAACAAGGCTATTAACTGTTCAATTAGCTTGGCAGAAGTGCTCGTTGATCCCAGGTTGAGTATATCGATTACTGTGACAATGCCGTCGATTCCCAGAGTAATCACATTTCCTGGTAATATTCGGGCCATCCAATCGAAGATGTCAAAAGGCACAAAGGATAGGCCGCCAACCTGGTCGCCAAGATAGAACAGACCAATCAGAGGGAGGGTTGTAAGAGCCCCAATAATCAAGCCGTTTTTTATTGAATATGATTTATCTTTTTGGATGACTTCAATGTTTGCTTCACTCATGAATTGTTTCCATTAGTTTGATATTGATCGAAATTTTGCTCTGGACTTCTTATGTGCACATAACTAATATCTTACAAAAGGATTAAATGCGATAAGTTCATGGCCACTCTTAAGACTCTTGTAATGAATTCCCATAAAATATAGGGAGAGCGAGTTGGGATAGATGAAAAAAGGATTGGTCCCGCTAAGTTGATAATGAATTAGGGCTTGTTTGGCATTATTAAGAAAAAAGTACTCAATTGGAATGCAGGAGATTAGATTTAGTGAATAATCAGCTTGAAATATTGGTTGTTGATGATGAAGCGTCTGTAATAGAAGTCATTGGCCTCTACCTACGACGCGAAGGTTTTAGCGTTTCGTCGGCGCGAAATGGAACGGAAGCCCTCGAAAAATTGCAAAATTCAGTCCCAGCTCTCGTCATTTTAGACGTCATGCTGCCTGAAGTAGACGGTTTGGAGATCCTGAGACGGCTGAGGGCAAGAGAAGAGGGAGAGATACCGGTTATATTATTAACTGCCAGAGGACAAGAGGTGGATCGGATTTATGGACTTGAATTGGGCGCAGACGACTATGTTGTTAAGCCATTTTCGCCTGCCGAATTAGTAGCCCGCGTAAAAGCAGTACTTAGAAGAGCTGGCGCTGATGGAGTTAAGGGGAAAGCAGATCAACAAATCGAATTCGATGATCTGACTATCGACCCCCTTACCCGAGAAGTCCAGGTTCTCAGTCATGATGTGGAATTGACAGCTACTGAATTCAACCTCCTCTATTTCCTGGCAGGGCACCCCCGGCAAGTTTTTAGCCGCGATGCACTCCTTGAAAAGGTTTGGGGATATTCCGAATATGTTGATCCCAGTACCGTTACCGTACATATTAGACGACTTCGGGAGAAAATAGAAAAGAAACCAAGTGAACCATCCAAGCTCGTTACAGTATGGGGAGTGGGATATAAATTCGATCCCGGAGAAAGATCATGAGTTCATTAACAGTTCAAAACAGGGTCTGGCGAAAAATCGAAACCTCGCCATGGGTAGTATTAATCGGCGGCGTTCTTATTGCTCTACTGCTTGTAACTATGGCGATGAGCATCCTAATGGACCCGGCCCTCAGTGAGTTAGCGACCTTGACGATAACCCTGGGAGCCACGTCAATCTTTTCGCTGGCAATTGGCTTTTATCTCTATCGAAGAGGTTGGGCTCGATCACCATCACTTAGCTTTACCTTGATATTGACCTATGGTTGGGCGGCCGTGCTTACTTTGCTCAATGTGTGGATTATGGCCAAATTGATGTTTGTGGACGATCATGATCTAACATTAGCTGGTATTTTATTGATTTTTGCTGTTGTCATTGCAACCTCCTTCGGTGTTTTTGTGTCGGCCTCTGTCACCGACAACCTGCGAAATCTTGCCCATTCGGCTCGGAAATTGGCGGACGGCGACTTATCAGCAAGGGCGCAAGTGATTGGCCAGGACGAGGTCGCGGTCGTTGCCCAATCCTTTAACGACATGGCTGCCAAATTAGAACTTGCCGATCAAGAGCGAAAAGAAATCGAATCGCTTCGTAGAGATCTAATCGCCTGGACATCTCATGATTTAAGAACGCCATTGACAACTATTCGAGTGATGGTTGAGGCTCTTAACGATGGGCTAGTAGAAGAGGATGAGAATAGACAACGCTACTATCGAACCATCAGATCAGAAGTTGTGGCCATGAACCAGCTCATAGATGATCTTTTCGAGCTGGCTCAACTGGAGGCTGGTGGCGATACTTTTCCAATGGATGAACATAATCTAAGCGACTTAATTTCAGACACTTTAGAATCGTTCAGGCTGGTGGCAGAGAGGCAGACAATCCAGCTGGATGGGGATGTTGATCCTGATATCGATCCGGTGATTATGAATGCATCGAAAATCAGCCGGGTGCTCGATAATCTTGTCCAAAATGCTATCGAGAATACACCAAAAGGAGGCAATATCCGGCTAAGTGCGGGCCGGAGATCCGGGTCCGTTGAGGTTTCTGTAAGAGACAGTGGAGCAGGAATTCCAGAAGAAGATGTAATGAGAGTCTTCGAAAAATTCTACCGGGCAGAACCCGCTCGGAGCAGGTCCAGCGGTGGTTCTGGCTTAGGCTTGGCCATCGCAAAAGGCATCGTTGAGGCGCATGGAGGGTCCATCCAGGCGGAGAACGGTAAAAATGGGGGCGCAATAGTTACTTTTTCATTGCCTGCTAAATGAGTGGGACAAGTTTGAGAAAAGCAATCCACCTTATGTGAATTAGGCGTCATCGCAAATCCTATCTATAATGCGCTTAATGTAGCCGATGGGGCTCCTCTTAACTGAGACCTAAAATAACAATTTCATAATGGATTAAACAAAATGCAGGATATAAAGCTAACATATCTTTCGAACATTGAAATTTTCAAAGATCTTACCGAGTCAGAATTGGCTGAGATGGATCGCCAGATCACGATGTCATCGAGCCCGCCAGGCAAAATGTTTTATATGCCTGAGGATAGCGGGGAGGTGTTGTTCTTATTAAAAAAAGGCAGGGTTCAACTTTACAGGATCTCTCCAAATGGCAAGAAGCTGGTGGTAGCCACCCTTGGACCTGGGGCAATTTTTGGCGAGATGTCATTGGTTGGCCAGGGAATGCATAATACTTTTGCCGAATCAGTTGATGAATGCTTATTGTGCGTAATGAGCAGGGCTGACGTTGAAAGATTGATGCGAGAGAAACCGATGGTGGCCTTTAGATTTGTGGAAGCCTTAGGGGACAGGCTGACCCGGCTAGAATCACGATTAGAAGACATCGCTTTCAAGAGTATCCCGGCGCGCCTCGCCAGCTTGTTACTAAGATTAGCAAGCGAGGAGGGTGATGGGATGCATATTGATGGTTACACCCACCAGGATTTAGGTGAAATGCTGGGCACATATCGTGAAACGATTACGCAAACTTTAAATGAATTTAAAGGTGATGGGTATATCGACATCAGCCGCAAGCATATAGAAATACTGGATAGAGCGAGCCTTGAACTGCTGGCTGAAAGCTAAACAAACCTGACTCCTATTCCTTACATCTCTTCACGATACTTGAGGCCGTGTTCCTTACGCGCCGCAAGTATTGCCTTCCGTAAGATCTCATGCACATTCTGGGGATCGCGGATGTCGTTAAAAATCACCTTAGGATGGCTGCTATCATGGCTGAGGATGGAGATATCACCTAAGTTTAACAATCTCTCTCTTAAGGTTTGCTGCTGATCAATGTCCTGAACGCGGATTAATTCAACATCAACACGATTTTTTCCTAACAAACCGGAAAAGATCCTGATGCGCTCATTGGTGATAATATACTCAGTGGAGATTGAAAGGAACGGCCGCCCTTTCCATAATATCTTTTCTCCTGAATCAAGACCGCCCTTGATATATTGACTATCGACGTCTCGATCGGTTGCCAATGTTTCATTAAGTTCTTTATCAACCTCTAGTAGAACAGAGTCCGTTACGATCTCAACTAACCTTTCTAGATCCTCTCGAGCCAGCGAGGAAAGATCTAATCCTGATTGTGCGATCGCCTTCCATACACGTGTCTGAATACGATCCTTCTCTTCTTTAATTGACATAATAATCTCCCGTGGATTTCAGACTGTCACTGTTTTAAATCTTACTTTTCGTTAACACAAATGGTGTAGACTTATTATTGGTCAATCAGTTGCCAAATACGGCGACCGACATTAGAATAAACAACGTTTGCCGCCTAATAAAACATATATATAGAAATTCAAGGATAAGGAATAATGCCACTTTACACATACAGGTGTAATAATTGCGGAAACGAATTCGATTTGAGACAAAGTTTCAGCGATGATCCAATCCACATTTGTCCTGTTTGTGACGGTCATGTGAGACGAGTAATTCAGCAAGTTCCTGTCCTGTTCAGGGGTTCAGGTTTCTATGTCACCGACAATCGCGATGGTAAGGCAAACGGTTCTGCAAATGGCAAGGGGCCGAAGGTTCCAGAAACCGCATCGAAGAGTCCGGAATCTGAATCGAAAGACAAGTCAAAGAAAGGTACGGACCATACCGAAAATAAAAGTTCTTCTTCATCTACTCCGAGCAAAGCTGACTAAAGCCAATCTCCATAACTACTCATACGATCACCAGGCGGTACGAAAGCTGGCGATTTTTCGTATACCGATGTTATATCAGAGCTGGAATCCGCCCCTCGCTTGAGTTATCTTTAAACTGAAATTACTGACCAGTTCATCCAGTCTTTCCCTGAGTCTCGACCATTCGTTGCTTCTGAGAATATAGTCCATGTGGTCCTCAGTTTCAGTGGTACCACTAACCAGGATTTGCTCAGCGTCGCCATAAGCAGTATACCAGACACCAGGATCCGCAATTCCTAATTTCCTGATGCCGGGTATGAATTCGCTCACCATGAATTCAAAATAATCAGACTCAGCGCCAGTTTGAATATCCCATCTAAGGATTAACTTTGTGGCCATAACTTCAGATAATTTTTTTCATCATATATTCGGTGATTCAACCCCATACCTGCGCCAAAGTCAATGTGAAGTACCAGCTATAATTTTGGCTTCAGCAGAACAACCTGCGTCTCTTCAGGTAACCGGCTGGACGAGATCTTCAAACTAGCTGATTCCTCCGGATGGACAATGCCCATCTCTTTGAGAAATCGATCAACATCTTTTAGTTCAACTTTAAGCTTTGGAATCTGATAATGCATGGGTATAACGATTCTTGGTTCCAACATGGACACGAGTTCGGCTGCCTGAGCCGCATTCAGGCTTTTACCCCCGCCAACTGGAACGAGAAGGACACTCACCTGTTCTAAGGCTTCAATCTGGGTTTGTGTTGGAACCTTGGCCATGTCGCCCAGATGGGCCACAGTCAGACCATTGTAATCAAACATGAAAAGGACGTTCTCAGTTGTTATAGCTTCATGGGTAGTAGCAATGCCGGTGATAAAAACGCCGCCAATTTCGTATTCCCCTGGTCCATTAAGAGCATGTCGCCGGCCGGACACAGCTTTAACATTGTGATGACCTTTAGCAGTATGGCTAATAGTTACAACATCCGCCCGCAGCTTTAGCGCCGGTAATCCAAGACCACTTCCATAGGGGTCTGTAACGATACTCGCATAACCCCTTTCACTTATCCTGAAACAGCTTAATCCATACCAGGTTAGTTCCATTAGTAAAAAGCTCCTTTAAGAGTGGCAATTATACCTTATGTCTGGATAATCTGATAATGTCATGGACCTAAAAATATTAGAGATAAATGGAGGTTGCGTTAGCAGCGAACCACTTTGGCATCTTGAAATTCCCAAAATCGATAAGGGATACACAAATGCGCAAGTGGATGACTACCACGACCTCCGTCGCAAACATTACCTTTGGAATCCTGGATCCCATCTTTCTCTCCGGGCGAGGTTTTCCCACAGCGCCTCAGAGTTACGTGGAACAGCAGGATTTGGTTTCTGGAATGCGCCATTTGGCGATCCATCCGTTCCCTGGCCAGCATTACCCCGAGCTGTTTGGTTCTTTTTTGCATCAGATCCAAACAATTTACCATTAGCTTTGACTGGTCCAGGCCAAGGCTGGTTTGCTGCAACCATCGGCGCAGGCACTCTTCAGGCCGCAACTGTATTACCACTTGCTCCAGCTATATTACTCCTAAATCAATTCGCATCCTTTCGATACCGTCTCTGGCCCAGGCTGCGCCAGCATTTTAGTATCTCATACCTGCCAATAGGGATCTCAATGGATCAATGGCATAAGTATGATCTGAGCTGGAAATCTACTGGCTGCGAATTTCGAGTTGATGACGATCTCTTACATAGGACAACCTATAGCCCAAAAGGACCGCTGGGATTTGTTTGCTGGATAGATAATCAATACTTGATTGTTACCCTCAGAGGAAAATTCCGCTGGGGTACATTGAAGTTGGGACAACCTCAATGGATGGAAATTGATAATCTTGCAGTTGGCCCGATTCTTAGTGGATCAAATGGGTGAAGATAAAACCAAATTTTTTATTAAGAAAATCCTGATTAGCAGCATGTTGAGAAGCTAATTTTCCAGAGGTGAAAGGGGGTTGAGGCTTTGACATGCCTATACCCGCGTGCTATACTTTCGCGTCGGTCATTTCCATTGATTGAGGTAATCTGAGAGGGATGGAGGGATGGCCGAGTGGACGAAGGCAACGGTCTTGAAAACCGTAGTGGGTGAAAGCTCACCGGGGGTTCGAATCCCTCTCCCTCCGCTTTAACAATTGAATAGAATCATCCAAGCGCTCGGGGAGGTGCCAGAGTGGACGATTGGGGCCGCCTGCTAAGCGGTTAACGGTGTAAGAGCCGTTCCAGGGTTCGAATCCCTGCCTCCCCGCTAGATGGAATTGATTTACATTTAGGTCCGAGAAAACAGGATATCCTCTCAGGACCGGTATAAATATCAGTTGATTCCATGAATATGCGCCCGTAGCTCAGTGGATCAGAGCGTCTGGCTACGAACCAGAAGGTCGGGAGTTCGAGTCTCTCCGGGCGTATTTTGAAGGCGACACCGAATTGGCGTCGCTTTTTTTGTGTAATTCCATTAAGAATAAAGACTATGATAGCAAGATGATCACACCTGCAGGAATTGAATGTCGTTTTTATTATGAGGATTTCTATCGCGGAAATTCTGAACAAGAATGCCGCCTGATTGACAAAAACCCTCGTTCCGCTCCCTGGGAACCTAAAGATTGCTCTAATTGCCCAGTCCCTGAAATATTGATGGCAAACAGCAGCCCAGATTTGATCCTGGAAGGAACGATAAAGAAAGGCGTCCTTGGTATGGGGCGTCGGGTGGAGGTGACCGCTTTTTGCAGCCGTCATCTTATAGATGTGGATAAACCCAAAGCTGGCTGCCCTCAATGCGCATTGGAAAAACCGGGATTTCAGGAACTTTTTGGTAAAAACGGGTAGATATGAAGATTGAGGCAGTCTTATTTGACCTTGATGATACACTCCTTGGAAACAGGATGGAAAGTTTCCTTCCCAGTTATTTTCCATTGCTAAGTGCCTACTTGAAGGATTTCATCTCTCCCGATGTCTTAATCCAGGAGTTAATGATTGGTACGCAGGCAATGATTCAAAACGTCGTCGGAGATCGAACCAATAGTGACATATTCTGGGATGTTTTTTGTCGAAGAACGGGTCTGGATCGTCAGCAATTCGAACCGAAGGTAACCCGATTCTACCGGGAAGAATTTGGCCTTTTACGGGGGCTCACCCAAACAAAACCTGCCGCTAGGAAAATTCTGGAATATTGTTTTCATCAGCAGCTTAAAGTGGTGATTGCTACTAATCCAGTTTTTCCCATGTCAGCTATCCAGCAGCGCCTATCTTGGGCTGGTATTCCGGTCGATATATACGATTATTCTATTGTTACTGCTTATGAGAACATGCACTCATCCAAACCTCATGTCGCCTACTATGAAGAGATCTTAGATATTATCGATGTACCTCCGTTCAAGTCTGTTATGGTTGGTGACAATTGGGAGAATGATATGGTTCCAGCTGCAACTCTCGGATTACGGACTTATTGGATAACGAATGATCAGCAGGTGGATCCAGAGAAAATTTCTCTAGTTGGTGAGCATGGTACGCTGGATACGCTTTTGGATCTGCTTTCATCAGGTTGGCTGGAAAATTAGCTTAATCACAACCCTAAAAATCTATGCAAACACCACCACCAGTTGCTAATCTGTTATTACAGTTAAGAAGGATGGCCTCGAATGTTGGCCAATTGCAAATGGGTTCCGACACTGATTGGGACTGGCGTCCGGATGCAAACGAGTGGTCGATAACTGAGGTGATCTGCCACCTTCGAGACGTGGAAGGGGAGGTCCATCAATCAAGGTTTAGGGCCGTGTTAGAGGGTGAGGACGTCTTTCTGCCGGGTGTATCGGCCGACGAGTGGGCCGAAAGACGTGGCTATAAGGATCAGGACGGAGAATCAGCATTGAACGATTTCTTATCGCTTCGTCAAGCTACGGTTGAAATGCTAAGCGACCTGATGCCCGAGGTGTGGCAGCGACAGGGTATTCACGCCTTCTTTGGTAGAACATCAATGCACGAACTGCTCTCTTTAGTCACACGTCACGATGAAATACATTGGGAGCAAATTAAATCATTGCTGGCTGACCAGAAGTCAGGCGAGATGAAAGATGGCAATTAGGCTTCCGCCTAGATTTAGGCCCAGATTTAGAGTATAAGCATTGCATCCCCAAAGGAATAAAAACGGTACTGATTTTCGATGGCCTGTTTATAGGCGCGGGCAACAGTTTTTATTCCTGCGAAAGCGGATACAAGAAGGATTAAACTTGATTGCGGTAGATGGAAATTTGTAATCAAAACATCAACCGCTCTAAATTGGTAACCGGGGTAGATAAAAAGATCAGTTTTGCCATCGATGGCGACGACCGGCCGCCAGCCACAGGCGTTAAGAGAATGGCCAGATCTATCGAGTGAACTGATTTCAGACAAGCTGCCGGTTAAACCAGCGGATCGCAGGGCAGCTGTTTCCAGAGCTCGTACGGTCGTTGTGCCGGTAGCCCAAATTCTTCCGCCAGTTAATTTCGCTTCATTTATTCGACGCGCTGCCTCAGGAGAAAGAGTCACCCATTCGCTGTGAATATCGTGATCGTCTATGAATTCAGTTGAAATGGGTTTGAAGGTGTCTAAACCGATATGTAGGGTAATCGTTTCAATCAGCACGCCCATTTCGCGCAGTGATAAGAGAATCTCAGAGGTGAAGTGAAGTCCTGCGGTAGGGGCAGCGGCCGATCCTGGAGGTCTTGCGTAAATGGTCTGGTAGCGATCGGGATTTTCGATCGGTTTTCTAATGTACGGGGGTAGAGGGGTATGGCCAATATCCATCAGCTCGTCGATTATCGGTCGGCTAAATTTGACTTCACGTACGGGGCCGTCCAATACATTTATGACTTCAGCAGTTATGTTCGTCGTTTGCTGATTTCTATCGAACAAGTGAATCATCGACCCATGTTGCAACCGACGGCCGCCGACAAGAACGCGCCAATGGCCTGGGTTTAATTGTTCCAACAATAAGAGTTCTACATTGCCGCCAGTCTTTACTTTTTGACCCTTGATCCGGGCTGGGATAACCCGGCTGTCATTAATCACAATAACATCACCCGGCCGGAAGTAATCGATTATTTCCTGGAAATGTCGATGCTCAATATGGTTTGTCGATCGATTTAATACCATCAGGCGGCTCTTATCCCGTTCTGGTAAAGGCTCCTGGGCAATTAACTCAGTTGGAAGATGATAATCAAAATCTGCTATCTTCAGGCGGTCTTCACTATCCATTCTGGGGAGGGTATTTAGCGGCGAAAGATGCGAACGACGATGTTAAGCAAGATGGTAGCTAAAAGGCTGATTAACAGCATCGTCGCCAAAGGAATGTAAACCTTAATGTTCTCCCTTTCAATGCGGAAATCACCAGGCAAATTTCCCAGCCAGGGAAAGAACCGTATGCTAATTAATAACAGGACTCCAATAAAAACGATTACCAGTCCGATGATGATCAGAATTCTAGCAAAATCGGCCATAATAACCCTTAAACCAACCGAGGTTGCGAATCTTCGCCTATTTTTTTTGGAGGCTCCAATCCCAGGTGACGATAGGCGTGCTGGGTAGCTACTCGTCCTCGGGCTGTCCGATCGATAAAGCCAAGCTGTAGCAAATAAGGTTCGACAACATCCATTATCGTATCTGATTCTTCATTAATCGACGCCCCAATAGTGTCTAATCCAACTGGGCCACCACCAAATTTCTCTATGATTGCAGCTAACACCTGGCGGTCGAGATCATCGAGCCCGATCGGATCAATTTCCATTAATATCAATGCGTTATCGGCGATATCTTTGGTAATCCTGCCGTCACCCTTTACCTGGGCGTAGTCTCGTACGCGCTTCAAGAGGCGTAAAGCGACCCTCGGCGTCCCCCGAGAACGCCTGGCAATCTCGCTGGCTCCATCGGTTTCAATAGGCACCTTCAGGATCTGAGCTCCTCGAATAACGATCTTTTGTATTGAAGGTAGATCATAAAAGTCCGTTCGATATAGGGCGCCAAACCTGGCTCTCAGCGGCGCGGTTAAAAGAGCTAGGCGGGTTGTAGCCCCGATAACGGTAAATCTGGGCAGCTTTAAACGAACGTTTTTGGCGCCAGGTCCCTTGCCAACAATGATATCCAGCGCATAATCCTCCATGGCTGGATAAAGTACTTCCTCGACTACCCTGCCTAAGCGATGCACTTCATCGATAAAAAGAATATCGCCTGCCCTCAAATTGGTTAATATCGCGGCGAGATCGCCTGCCCTTTCGACCGCCGGCCCTGCTGTAGTTCGTATTTTTACCGCCATTTCATTAGCCACGACATGGGCTAACGTTGTTTTTCCTAATCCTGGCGGGCCATGGAACAGTATGTGGTCCAGCGGTTCAGCTCGTCCCTTTGCTGCCTGGATGAATATGTTGAGATTTACCTTTAATCTTTCCTGACCGATGAATTCATTCAGGGTTTGCGGCCGGAGCATGCCATCAAGGTTCACATCCTCTTCAGTGTAAACAGGCGAGATATGCCTTTCGGGAAGATTATGGTTACTCATTCCACAGAAGATTATACGATATACCAGCGATGTTGCGTACGATGCTGGAAACTACTTGAATTAGGTGTGCTATCAGCTTTATTGTTACCAGCCAGACTCTATTCGACCCTACCTCCTTTTACTCGTAAAATCACACCTGAGTTTTAGCGGAGGGAAATCATGAGTAATATATTCGAGTCGAAACATCCACTTGTACAACATAAACTGACCCTTTTACGGGATGTTAGAACGGATCCGAAGCAGTTTCGAGAATTGATTCGGGAGTTGGCCCTACTTATGTGTTATGAAGCTACCTCAGATTTAGGCGTGAAGGAAATCGAGGTGAGAACACCTATGGGCAAGGCTGGCGGGCTTGAACTGACTGAGAAAATCGGTCTCGTGCCGATATTACGTGCGGGCCTGGGAATGGTCAACGGGATTTGGGAGATGATGCCGGGGGCTGAGGTCTGGCACATAGGTTTATATAGGGACGAAGAAACATTAAAGCCAGTTTCCTATTACAATAAACTGCCAACGATTCCGACGGTTCAAGTATGTCTTATCTTAGATCCGATGTTGGCAACCGGTGGCAGCGCTATCGCGACAGTGGATATCTTAAAGGAATGGGGGGCCGAACAAATAAAGTTTGTGGGTATACTTGCTGCGCCTGAAGGTGTTGGGGCGCTTCAAGCAGCCCACCCCGACGTTCCTATTCACCTGGCTAAAATCGATTCCAACTTGAATGACATCGGCTATATTGTGCCCGGTCTTGGGGATGCTGGAGATCGGCAATTTGGGACGGGTTGATCCCTGTGGGCCAATGAATCACAGCAGAGCAGACAGGTTCTTAAAGTAAGGTAATCCAATTGTGGATTTCTTATTAGCGTTTGCCATACCTCTACTCCTGGCTTTACTACTGACACCTGTTGCCCGCACCTTATCCTATCGGTGGGGAGTTGTTGCCCAACCGGGTGGACGTCGAAGACACAGTAAACAAACAGCTAAGTTCGGTGGCGCTTCGCTGATGATCGCTTACCTGGCCGGGATTGGATTTATTTACCTGGTCATCCCTCCTTCGGGAGATGATGCCAGGCGCCTAACGGGTGTGGTTTTGGGTAGCGTGATCCTGTTTGCCGGGGGGGTCATCGACGACTTTCGTGAGCTTTCCCCAGTAACCCAGTTTTTAATCCAGTTTACCGGAGTAGCGGTTGCAGTATTAAGTATTGTATTTATCGAGGTATTTACTAATCCTATCAATGGCCAGTTAGTTCGAATTGAGTGGAGACCCCTTGTTATCTTTATTACCTTGCTCTGGATAGTGGGAATAATAAATACGGTTAATTGGCTGGACGGTTTAGATGGATTGGCGGCAGGGGTTGGCACCATCGCCGCTCTCTTATTTGCCTGGCATAGTTATAGATTAGGGCAGGAGGCAGTCGCTGCGGTGCCTCTGGCGTTGGCTGGAGCTCTCATAGGGTTCTTACCCTACAATTTCGCAACTGCGACTATCTTTTTAGGGACGGCTGGAGCTTATGTCTTGGGTTATAATCTGGCGACACTATCGATCCTATCGCCAGCAAAAATCGCCACCGCCTTGCTTGTACTGGCCATTCCTATTCTGGATGGCGTCTGGAGAGTCACCGATCGGCTGATCCACCGGCGTAATCCCTTTTATGGCGACCGAGGGCATCTCCATTTTCGATTGGCTGATATGGGCGTGCCTATTCGATACATTGTTCTAGGCTATTATGCTCTAACGCTGGCCTTCGGCTTGGTGGCTATCTTCGCTACAGGCCTTGCGAAATTAACCCTCCTTTTTCTCCTTGCAGTTATTGTACTGGCGCTGCTGGTCTGGCTCAGCTATCGATCTGGTGATTCCAAAGAACAGGTTGGATAGAGTGCTCGTTCAGCCGGCCATGGATCTGTGTACCAGTTCAAGTAATCCTTAAGGTGTGCAGACCAATAATTATCTTCATGACCCCCTTCATTTAGGACCCATTGGTGATCAATATCAACCTCAAGAAGAAGTTCATGAAACTCCAGTAGAGGTGACAGAACGTAGTCATTACGACCCGCATCCAGATAGATACGCAGATCATCGATGTTGGATTTCTGGGCAGTCACCATGGGGTCGTATTCCGAACCGGCTGATTCGTCCAGAAGAGCAGCGCTATGCCCACCAACACTTTGAAAGTTCTGGGGATTACGAAAGGCGATTTCCAGCGCCCAATAGCCACCTCTAGACAAGCCACCTATTGCCCGCCCGCTTGGATCACGCCAGGCGCAAAAATTGTGTTCAATATAGGGCACTAACTCACGTAATATTACTCCCTCGAATGAAGAGGGTCCCCCGCTGGTTTCCTGGAATATTTCTCTACCATCTTGCATGATAATGAGAACCGGTGGAATTTCACCCCTGGTAATCAGAATTTCAGCGGTTTCATCTATGCCTAAATCGTCCCAATGAGAATCAGTGTGGAAACTGCCGTGAAACAAGTAGATCACTGGATATGTCCGCTTATCCTCACTGTAGCAAGGGGGCAGATAGATTCGATAGTTCATTAATTCACCGGTAATCTGGCTTGGGAAAGCACCCAGTTGAATTCTTCCAGGGGTATTACAGGTGTAAATTTTGGAGTCGGATCGGGCTGTTAGTGATGGTGTTGGATATGGTGGAACGAATTTGGTCAAAGTAGGGAAAATTGTCGGCAGAATGATAGGGGGAACGGCCGTGGTGGTTTCTTCCCGCGGGGCGCCA
Source organism: Anaerolineae bacterium (assembly GCA_036985655.1). Taxonomy (GTDB): domain Bacteria; phylum Chloroflexota; class Anaerolineae; order Promineifilales; family Promineifilaceae; genus UBA11865. The sequence goes on from BTQB01000012.1 coordinate 16,294, forward strand.
ACCTTAGCCGCTGCTGCGGACGGCGAAATTGAGGTCGGCGATATTTGATTAGCTTCTGATCGGGTCCCGGAGCAGGAGCTGAGAAACAACACTGGAATTAGCAACAATGCGATTATGAGCAGCCAACGATTTGGCTTAATTAGATTATTCAAGAGCCATCTAATCCTGGAATCAAAGGTTGTCAAAAATGTGAAGCACGTTATCTTATTTTTATTACGCTGCAACTATTTAGTAAAGCTACATATAATCCGGTAGGATATTTTGAGTTGACATCTAGGAGCTAGTCGTGGATATGACCAATGTCTTGGGCCTAATATTGGGTGGGGGACAGGGCCGCCGGCTTTACCCTTTGACTAAGGAGCGATCAAAACCGGCTGTTCCCCTGGCCGGAAAATACAGGTTGATTGATATCCCCATGAGCAACTGCCTTCACGCAGGGATTGACAAGATCGCCATACTTACCCAATTCAATTCAGTCTCCTTACACCGGCACATTTACAGCACTTACGTAAGAGATGTCTTTGCTACTGGTTGGGTTCAGATCCTGGCAGCAGAACAAACTCCGAGAAGCGTGGGCTGGTATGAGGGCACGGCCGACGCGGTCAGAAAACAAGAGCTTGAAATCCGAGAAGCTCACACAGATTATGTTCTTGTTCTTTCGGGTGATCACCTGTACAGGATGGATTACAGAAGATATGCCCAATACCATATTGATAAAGAAGCAGATCTGACTATCGCCGTCCTGCCTGTTCCACGCGATACGGCTTCCAGCTTCGGCATCCTCAAATTAACCCCTGATAACTTTATTTCTGATTTTGTTGAAAAGCCGCAGACCTTAGAGATTTTAAACCAACTCGTTAGCAGGCCTAACAATGAAAAGCCATTCATGGCGTCTATGGGCATTTATCTTTTTAATTACGAGGCGATGATCGAATTATTAGCCGATAATCCAGGTAATGATTTTGGAAAACAAATAATTCCGGATGCAATCAAGAGTCATAAGGTCGCCGCTTATATTTTTGATGGTTTTTGGGAGGATATCGGAACGATAAGGCGCTTTTACGAAGTAAATCTTGAAATGACTTCGTCCAGGCCATCGTTTGATTTCTTTCAGTCAGAGCGGCCAATTTATACTCATGCCCGGTTTCTACCTCCTTCTGAGGTACACGGTTCCCGGTTGGCAGATGTTCTCCTGGCCGATGGCTGCAAGATTAAGGACGCCGTGATCAATAATTCAGTCATCGGCCTGCGTTCCATTATCAATTCAGGTGTTAATATCAGAAGATCAATCCTTATGGGGGCCGATTATCTGGAAACACCGGCCGATTTTGCGGAGAACCAGCGCCAAGACATTCCCAACATAGGAATAGGCCCTGGATCGAGGATCGAGGGCGCAATAATCGATAAAAACGCCCGGATTGGAAAAAACGTGTCTATAAGATTTAAATATGACCGGCAGGACAGCGAAACCAGGAATTGGGTAGCAAAGGAAGGGTTGGTGATCGTCCCAAAGAACGCAACTATTCGTGATGGGACGGTGATTTGAGCTTTTTTTGATCTCTGACCAGCTATTTAACGCTATCGGAGCTAAAGGATGAAAACCAGTCTGCCGCTTCCGAAGGAGTCTTAAAGGGTTTTAACACCTCGCCGTGAACCAGGATAATTTTCCTTGTTCTGCTTATCTCGGCCGGATACCAGCCGTGCCGGGCCAGCGGAGGTCTGACCGCTCCACAAAGACCATGCTTCAGCTTTCTCGGATATTGCCAAATAATCCAGGTATACAGGTCGGACAATTTAAGTTCAGTTGGCTCGTTGGTTTTTAGGATTAGTGAGGCGATTTGCTGCCCCTTATTTTTCATTTAATTCCCCTTCCTGCCCATCTATAAATTGAAGAATAAATTCCGTTCTTGATAGATCATTGAGTAGTAGATCAGGTGAGTAGGAAGCCAGGTCCGATCTCGATAGAGTTCCTGTGGCTACAGCTATGACCTTGGCGCCCAAATGCCGGCCGCAGGCAATATCAGCCGGTGTGTCGCCAATTATGAATGAGCAACCCCTATCCAGGGGAGAAGGGCAAACTTGCTCTGCTCTCCGCCAGGCAATCTCTGCCAGGTCATTTCGTTTCAAAGCATCGGAACCATAGGCGCCGAACCTAAATAACTTGGCCGATATTCCGGCTGCTTCCAATTTTAACCCGGCCGTTTTCACACTATTGCCTGTCAGCAAGCCCATCAATACGTCTTCTCTCATGGATAATTTATCCAATAGATCGGGAACACCCGGACAAGTATCAAGACCTCTATCAAAAAATATTTCTTTTCCCTGCTGCTCCATGACTTCATAGAGCTCGCCCAATCTCAAATTAATTTCGGATTGATTGAATCCTGCCGAGGTCATAAGGTCATAAATAATGGCGGTATCTGTCTCACCGGCAAAGCTGTGCTGGTCGATTGGACCTGGGGTTCCGAAGACCTTCGTTAGTGCGTTCTTCATAACCCGCCGGCCCGAACCATTAATTTGGATGAGCGTGCCGTCAATATCAAACAAAATTGTGAGCATATCAATCAAAAAATACGACGGCTAAGCTGGCTGAAATTATTCTACCACAGCGGCCGAAATATGGTCATGGTCATTCCTGGATAAATGATCCCGTCACTCGATAATCTCCCTCATCTGCGACCATCCCGGCCAATCATCAGCGGGCATCGGCCGGGGCGGTACAGCTGGTCCGGCGTCGATCCCCCTTTCAGTTAAGATCTGTTTTATCGCCCCGATACGGGTTCCTGCCGGCAATGTATCTGTCAGCAAGTTTATCTTTTTTTGGTATGCTCTGGCCAGCTCATAGTCACCGGAAGCGAAGGCTCTGGTCATTGCAACGAAAGGTTCAGGAATTGCCGTGCTCAGCCCACTGATCAGGCCATCAGCGCCCAGGGCCAGTGTACCCAGGGCGATGCGTTCATTGCCAACCAGCACTATCAATTCCTCATCGGCCGCGTCAATTAATTGGCGTACGACCTGGGCATCGGGCCGGCTGGTCTTGAAGCCGATGAATGAGGGTATCGTCTCCTGCAACACTTGAACAAGTTCAGGATTCAGCCCATTTACGGCCAAATGGGGTATATCGTAGGCAAAAAAGGGTATGCCTTTTGAAGCGTCAGCGATTGACTTGAAATATTCGACCTGGGCCTGGTCATGAATAGGGTAGTAAAAAGGAGCTACAGCAACAATCGCGTCTGCGCTTATAGATGCAGCATGCATGGATAAGGCTGTCGTTTCGCTTGTTGTATTGGTACCTACATGGACGAGAACCGGAATCCGTCCATTAACGACGTCGATGGCGATCTCATGGAGCTCCATCCGCTGCGCCAGCGGCATCACGATGCCTTCGCCTGTAGACCCACCAACAAACAGCCCACCGGTACCCGCTTCGATCAAGAAGTTGATTAGTTTTTCAAGCGCATGATGATTTATCTCCAAATCACCGGTCAATGGTGTGGCCATGGCAGGGATAAGGCTGTTTTTGAGCGCGCTCTTTAGATCCTTCATTATAGCTTCTTATGTTAAGTTAATGATATTTTTTACATAAAGTAATAGGTGCTGAGTTTTATATCCTTTTCGGCCGAAAAGGATCCAGGACTCGTTCGAGGATCTCTAAACCTTCATCGAGATGCTCCTGGGTTATATTGAGAGGGGGTGTGATACGGATCGAGCTTGGCCCGCAGGGAAGCAGCAGCAATCCGGCAACGAAAGCATCTTGAACAACTTTGTTTCTCATCTCTGGAAACGTTTCTTTAGTTCCCTTATCTTTTACAAATTCAAAGCCAATCATAAGACCGCGACCCCTGATATTGCCAATGGGCTCGTGCTTCTTTTGTATCTCTTTCAACCTGGTCAAAACATATTGGCCCCTTGACCCAGCTTGATGGAGCAGGTTCTCCTCTTCGATAACATTCAAGGTGGCTAATCCGGCCGCGGCCGCGATTGGGTTGCCGCCGAAGGTAGTAGCGTGAGAGCCCGATTCCCAATCCATCACTTCCTTGCTGGCGATAATACCTCCAATAGGCAAGCCGCTGGCAATCCCTTTGGCAAAACAGATGATGTCCGGCTTGATCGATTCGTGTTCTACGGCCCACCAGCGACCTGTCCGGCCGATGCCGCTTTGAATCTCATCGACGATCAACAAGATCCCGTACCGGTCACAGATACGCCGCAACCGCTTGAAGAAGTTGGGGGCGGGAATAATATAGCCGCCTTCTCCTTGAATGGGTTCCAAAAGAATGGCAGCCACATCATCGGGCGAAAGCACACGGCGAAACAGGACCTCCTCAATATAGTCGGCGACTGCATCACCAGCGTCGCCATCGTGATGAGCCGGCAATATCGGCCGGTAAGGATCGGGAAAGGGCACAAGCGTCACGGCCGCTCCGGTCA
>BTQB01000013.1:0-20595 GCA_036985655.1 Anaerolineae bacterium
TCCTGTTCTTTCATTGACGGAACCCTGTCGCCATGGCCTGAATTGTTTTTTCCAGGATAGCACTTCGTGACTGCGGTAATATAATGATGATTCCGAAAATCGGTCTCCTCCCAACCAGCTTCCTCCAACCATTGGAACAGCCGCCTTCCGCTGGTGGCATTGAAGGGGCGGCCGGCCGACACTTCTGTCTCACCTGGTGCTTGACCAATAATCATGACTCTGGCCATTTCATTCCCACTAAAAATAGCCCCTGGTACGATCGAATATCCCTCGGCCAAGCAAAGTGTACAACCTTTCATTTCTCTGCTAAAGGCGCGAAATATTTCCGTGGAATTGCTTGTTATGCGATTCATTGACTGTTTCGTCCGTTGAATCCGTTGGCAGGTTGACGCTGGAAGTTTAGAGTCTGACAATGTTCGACTATTAACTATTTTAGGGCAATTATTATCATAGCTTGGACTGCATACTCGATGCTTGCGCCACAGAATAAGTATATCTCTTTAGATAGGTTAGACAGGCAAGGAATTAAAGATTAATAATTTATTCGGACTATTTTCATCTGTATCGTAATTTTCTAACGTCGATGATAGCATTGGGTGGAATAAAGAAGTGCTATGAGCTCAGAACTTCCTAAAAGAGTATTGCTGCTTTTGACAGCTAGAACTTATCGGGCTAGAGCCTTTAAGGAGGCGGCCGACCGGTTGGGCGTTGAGGTTTGTGCTGTTGTCGACATGAAGCAGGAGCTAGCAGATTATTGGAACTATCCCCTTGGAGTCGATTTTACCGATCAAAATAAGGCAATTGAAGCAATTAAGGATTTCGCTCAAAAAAAGCCCATTGGCGCTGTCCTTTCTGTTGACGACAGCGGTAGCGCCGTTGCCGCCTTGGCCAGCCAGGAGTTGGGTTTGCGGCATAATGCACCCGATGCGGCCCTGGCTGCCCGCGACAAATATCTGATGCGATCCAAATTACACGAGAATGGTGTAAAAGTACCAGATTTTTCCCTCCATTATTTCCCGACTGAAAAAGGACAAGATGAGGCATCAACCAGGCAGCTGGCTGATGAGATCGCCTACCCAATCGTAATAAAGCCCGTGAATCTTTCAGGAAGCAGAGGGGTTATTAGGGCGAATTCACCAGATGAATTTAAGAATGCGGTAGAACAGTTGCATCAGATTATGTTAACTCTTAGCGCGTCATCCGCATCAATTCCGTATTTAATTGAGAGCTATGTTGATGGCGTTGAGGTCGCCGTGGAAGGCCTGTTAGATGATGGCAAGCTCCAGGTATTGGCCATTTTCGATAAACCAGACCCATTAGTCGGTCCGTATTTTGAAGAAACGATCTACGTTACACCCTCGGAATTAGCTGCCGGGACTCAAGACGAGATAGCTGCCTGCACCTCAGCGGCCGCAGCGGCCATTGGATTACGCGAAGGTTCTATACACGCTGAACTACGTATAAACGATGGTGGAGTCTGGCTTATTGAGATAGCTGGACGTTCAATTGGTGGGTTGTGTTCACAAACCTTGCGATTTGGACTAGAGGAATCTCTGGAGGAATTGATCATTCGACAAGCTCTTGGAATGGAATTCCAATCCTATAAACGGGAGAATCTGGCCAGCGGTGTGATGATGATACCAATTCCACAACGAGGCATTCTTAGGAGCGTACGCGGTACTAAAAATGCTGAGAAGATCCCCCTGATTGAGAGGGTTGAAATCACGGCCCGGCTAAATTATTCTCTTGTACCACTGCCAGAAGGCGACAGTTACCTGGGATTTATTTTTGCAAGAGGGAGCTCTACAAAAGCGGTTGAATCAGCCTTGCGCAAAGCCCACGGAAAACTAGAGTTTGATATCTTGCCTGAATTATTAATATCCCCAGAACATAAATACTTTAATTTTCAGACCTAGACCCCTAACCTACAACAATTATTTTGATATAATGCCCTGGATTCCGCATATATCCCCACCGGATATATGAAATCGGGTCATGTTTAACTGCTGGCGATATTCAGCAAAAATAGGAAGGAGTATACAAAATAATCATGTCAGTACATCTGTATCTATCACTAATTCCTGAAGCTCTGATAGCTTCTATGTTAGAGCCCTCAGATTTTGGCGCTTACTATGCAGTTGGAGCTCACAAGAAGCTCCACGGTCAAGCGATCTTTATCGAAATTGATCCAGACTATCGTAACGAATTCTTTCGAATAGACGATGGAATTAGTCGATGTGTTCCTCATGAAATTGATGGAACACCAAAAAAGTCAGTCTACATCTCCACATACAGGGTACTGGAACATATACCGCGCGATGCAATGCAGCAGCTATTCCTGGTGAGCGCTTATGGCGAGACCCTGGCCCTCGATCTCAGCGAGGATTATCCGGACGATGGGCAGGAGCTGCATATGTACCAAGAGCTCGCTCCAGTCCAACCGTTGGTGGTTAGCGCCCATGGTCCGGGAAAATTCTACGAATTTATTACCCAAAATCCAGATAGCATGATCCATCTGCCGGCAATTGCCTTTGTTGAACTTCAGCTGGGAGCATTGGCAAAGGATCCTGAATTTGGGGAAATTGGCGAATTACCTTACGACTTTATTCCCCACTTACGCGAATGCTTGCTTGAGCTAAAGGAAAAAACCATCCATAGTAAAATGGTTGATCGGGTTCATCCCGTGGAATTTCCTTTTCGAATGATAAAGAGCGGCATTTTCGTTGGCAACCGGGAAGCTCTTTGCTACTACCCACTGCCTTCAAGAGAAGAGCTTAGGGGAAAATATTACCGGTGGTGGCGGTCCGCCAACCTTGTTTAGCTCCCCTCCAGAATCACTCGAAGAATTATTTAATCATTTTACTGAAGCCGAACCAACTGCTCGGCCGTTGGCTCTGATCAGCAGAACCAATCTTCAGTTAATCTCGGGGGTTTTATTCTCGGCGTCACAACCTGCTTGAATTCGGGTATCGATTTGCCAGCGACCTTATAGGCCTCTTTTTCAATCTCCAAGAAACCTTGTTGATACGACCCACCGGCCATTTCGGCAATTATTGCAGTTGAAAGTTGAAGTTGATCCATCCTCCGATCAGCATGCACCCATTCATGCACGAATTCCTCTGGTTTTAGAGAGCCAAACCACTTCCTTGTCTCGTTATTTTTTAAAAGGTCGCTGTTAGGAGGAACAAGAAGCCTTATGGAATATTGGACCGGAGGGATATTGGCTATGAGGCCGTTTGATCTCACCCACCTAAGCATATCCAGATACTCTTCCATGGTCGTCCAAGGTGTAAAAGGCACCCAGGTTGGCTGAACAGGTAGATCGAGGTTATTTAATATCGAAAGCGCTTTCTCGAGATCCGATCTTGTATGTCCCTTTTTAAGAAGTGATAAAACTCTATCACTGGTTGACTCAAAGGCGGAGATAACAAATGCCGCTCCAACTCTCTTTAATTCTCTGATTTCCCTTTCTTTCTCGATAATATGCTCAACCTTAGTGGTAAAATCGAAGGTCAGCCTGGGAAATTCATGATTTAGAGCTTTGGCGATTCTAATGCTGTGACCTGGACCATTTAGGAAGTCGGGATCACCAAAGGTTATATGTTCCGCGCCAGCCTCGACTTGCTGCCGGACATCAGCTAAAACAGCTTCTGGCTGAACGACGAAGATTCTACCTTTGTAAATAGGAACGACCGGGCAGTGTCTGCAAGTATGAAGGCAGCCCCTGCTGGCTTCGGTATATCCTGCCAATTTGCTCAACCCATTTTCTTCAAATCGCGAATAGTTAGATAGTCGTGGCAGCCCAACTCTATCTGGAAGAGGGAATTTTAACTTTTCGATGTAGGGCTGCCCGTTTTGAGCAGCTAGGGATTTTTCTAATATCGGACCGTTTGAACTATCAGCCAAAGTTTTTTTGACGAGAGCAACAAGATGCCTTTCGTACTCACCACTTAGCACAGAATCGGCGAGTGAAAAATTGGACCTATCTTTATCCGGCTTAAGAAGATATTCAGAATTTAGTTGAGCGTAATGTCCAAGGAAAGCAATATGGGCAGATGGATTGATTTGTCTAACTCTTCCTGCTACTTGGACTCCCAGCCGCAAGGCTGTATGCATGGGTACGGAGATACCTACAAACCGCGCCTCTTCTAACGCTCCTTTCGGAAAAGCTTCAACTGAGAGATCGTATCCGTGGGCGTTGATCCCTTCCTCTTTCAAGAAGGCCAATGGCCAGGCGATACTTAATGGCTGATGACCCAGCTCATAGCAGGCCAGCAGTTGAACATGAGGCTGTCTTGTCATTTACTAGGTGATCCAGGAGCTCCCTTGCCAGAGCTGCCGGGACTGCCCTTGCCCTTTCCTCCCTGTCCTTCCGGCACCCAATCCTCTGGCATCTGAGCCCCTTCCCCAAAGTAAAACTCTTCCATCTGCTCGTTTATAAAGTCCTGGGCTCGTGGATCAGCCATGTTGAGACCGTAGTGATTAATGAGGATAGTTACCTGGTCCATCCACAATTTCCAGCCTTCTTGAGAAACATTTTCGTAGATTCGCTGACCTAGATCCCCGGGAAACGGGGGCTCTGCTAACCCTGGTAGTTCTCTACCCAATTTTACGCAATAGACCATTCGTGTCATTCTTTCACCTCGTCTCAATTATGGCTTATATTGAAATGTATAGCAATTGTCTTCATTCAACACTAAAAAATACGAACTATCAAACATGGAATTCCTCGCGAACGCCTTGGAATCATCTGCTCTGCGCGTAGAAATTGTTTCTTTGGTGAATGCTACCCACTCAATAATAGCATCTTCGTAGTTCTGCCTGGCTATTTTAGATCGTTTAAGAAAAATTCAAACCCCGTTAGAGAGCTTGTCGGTCAAGATAAAAGACATCCATTCATGTGCCAATAAGCTCGCCTGATATCTTGTTTGCAGTGAATCTGGCGGGATGCCGGACAAGGGTAACTTCTCATTACCCAGCTGCCTCAGAAATGTGTTACGGCCGCGTCGCCTGCAGCAATAAACAAGATAGGTCAGTTTGATTAGTTCCGACCCCATATTAGCGGCCATTGCTTAAGGTGATATGGATACTGGATCCGGATAGATATTGGGAATGATTTGAAACCAACTGTTGCCGATATTCAACGGCATTGGATTGCCAAGAGAATCATAAAATGTCAACATATCATGATCCTTGCTTCGACGCCATTCGATGTCGTATTGGTATCCATTCCTAAACAATATTGCCTCCCCTGATCCAAGCAGATCAATTTCCGTGGAGTAAGCGAGGCATGTTCCCCCCGATTGGTATTCGCAAATAGAGCGATCAAGGCTGTGGTCGGCAAAAATAACGATAACATTTGACGCGCTTATTTGTTTACCGGTATTGGCATCGATATGTCTATCACCATCTGCCCATCGAAAGTAGCTGCCCTTGTTATATCGCCATTCGATAATGGTCCAATCGCGATAATTTATCTTTACCGTGCCAGCCTGCTCTCCGTTGGCAGGCGGCTCCGTCGTAAAAGTTAAGAGGTCGCTTAGTTCTGGCTTACGGTTAAGTTCTCGCCTCTCCAAAACCTCCCACAATTCTTCCGGAATGGCGTATAGAGTATGCTCGTATGGTTTAGCTTCTCCTGTGCGATAATAGCCAGATACATTGGTTCGCAGAATGCTAGAGCGGAATTTCGAGGCGAACAGTTTTCTAGATACACCAATACTGCTTCCGGAATAGGCCAGAGCTGAATCGTACATTAGGGGGATCTGCAGGTCTATCAGCCTGGCGCTCCGAATTGGCCCTAATTTTTCTGGCGTCTGCCCGTAGATGATGGCTGTGAACCGGGTGATTAATCCTTCTGTTACGTGCTCAAATACAATATCTGCCTGCCCTAAACCAGATTGCGGCCGCACCCACTTTGCCGGAGCATTGGAGATCTTTACAGCAATAGGTCGTCTATCTAAGTTCGTTGAATCATCAAGGAGCTCGCCTGTAAGTGGATTTCGATCAGTCCCAAAATCTTCTTTATTTAGTAATACAACCGGCGTCGCGGCCGCAGCAGTTGCTGTTGGTATAGGTGTGAGCGTGGGCAATGGGGTGAATGTTGGCGCCAGAACGAAGGGCGCCGGCGTATCTCTAGCCGCCGTATCTGTAGCCGGCATGTCTAAACTCACCAGCAGCGGTTCTGATTCGACCTCCGGCACATCAGGCGTGAAGGTTAGCGTAATGGTTTCTTCCTCTTTAGCACAGCCGGAAATAATTAGAAGGAGAATAAGAATCAGCAAGACCATTTTAATGATAAAGGAGCTTCCACTTAATTTGCTTTTCACGTTGCTGCCTGTTTAGTTCCCGCTACTATTGTATTTTGAGGACATTACAAGCTTAACTCAATTGCTTTTTAGTAACCAAACGAAAAATAAACTATGCTCCGACGTGATCTACACGAAGAAAATAGAACCTCGTGGAACGAGGCAACGGTTGCTCACAACAGTCATAAAGCAGATCAGGTCCAATTCTTTAAGAATCGGGGCAGCACACTGTTCCCTGAAGAGCTCAGCCTACTGGGCGACGTAAGCGACCAGAAGATAGTTCATCTACAGTGTAACGCCGGACAGGATTCAATAAGTCTGGCGCTTCTTGGAGCAGATGTCCTGGGAGTCGACATTAGCGACACTGCCATTAATTTCGCCAAAGAACTCTCGGCCGGCAGCGGAGTTGCTGCCCGATTTGTAAGAGCAGATCTATACGACTGGTTCAAGAATTGTTCAGACCAACAAGGCATATTTGATATTGCATTCTCCTCTTATGGCTCAATTGTATGACTGTCAGATCTAAGTCTATGGGCCAAGGGCATAGCATCGATCTTAAAGTCTGGCGGCCGCTTAGTATTAGTCGAATTCCATCCCATGCTAACGATCTTTGATGACAATTGGACCATCACCGATCCATATTTCAGAGGTAGCCAACCCTCAACCTGGCTCCCAGGAATCGGCGATTACGTGGCGGATTCGGGCCCTGCCCTGGCGCCATCCGGCTATCTGGCCGGCATTGAAGGGTTTTCCAATCCCTATCCCTCCCATGAGTTTCAGTGGACCTTAGGCGACATTCTAACAGCGATAATTGAGGCTGGTTTAAGGATCAAATCGTTTCAGGAATACCCGTATTCAAATGGAGCGAAATTAAAACCGGGGATGAAACTAGGCCAGAAGAACAGATATTATCTGCCAGATCATCTACCCCAACTCCCCCTCATGTATGGATTAGAAGCACAATTGACGTAAAGCAACGTTTATTTTTATCTTTTTTTGCGCGTCTGATAAATAGTTAACATTTCAACTAGATGTTTGCCATGAAAATCAACCTTAACATAACATATGGTAATAATTGAGGAGGAAGTTCAATGGAAAATGGTAGTCGCAAAGATATCCGCCGAATTTTAAAAACCTTTGGCATCAAAGCCGATGAGGCTATGGTAGCACATCTGGCTCGCAACCCAGATACCTCAGCAATAAAAATCCGGATTACTTTGATAGATCTTACGGATTACGGGGACAGTAAACCAGAGAGTCCATTAAGCGTAATTGTAGAGGATGAGGTCCACCGCTAGATTGATTTTTCCGGCCGTTATTTCCAATTTAAAGATCTTTTAAACAAGAAGAATGGCTCCTTGTTCATCCATCTTGGATTTTACGCACCATCGGGCACAGTACTTCTTCAAAAAGTAAAGCAGCCACCGGCTTTTATTAACCAGTGGCTGCTATTGTTATGAGCAACTTAACGATTCAGACCCATCAATTCAGATTTTCAAAAAGACCTGCGGCGCCCATTCCACCACCAATGCACATGGTAACCATGCCAAATTGACACTTTCGTCGCTCCATTTCGTGCATGATTTGAACAGTCAGCTTGGCGCCGGTACAACCTAACGGGTGTCCAAGGGCGATGGCGCCGCCATTTACATTCGTCTTTTCCTGGTCTAGTTCAAGTTCCCGGATTACGGCTACGGCCTGAGCAGCGAATGCTTCGTTCAATTCGATTAAATCGATATCCTCAAGGGAAAATCCAGTACGATTTAATAATCTCGGAATGGCCGCTACTGGACCAACACCCATGATCTCAGGGCGCACACCGGCAACGTTGAACCCCAAAAACTTTAACTTTGGTCTCAAACCGATAGACTCTGCTTTCTTGCGCTCCATTATTATGACCGCAGCAGCGCCGTCGCTTAAGGGAGACGCGTTCCCTGCGGTCACGGTCCCTCCTTTCTTAAAAACAGGCCTTAATTTGGCCAGCGCTTCTAAGGTCGAACCCGGTCGCATATGTTCATCTTTATCAAGGACGAATGTCTTTGTCTCAAATCCATCCGGTCCAGGGGATACTTCCTCAATTTCGATAGGCAGAATCTCTTCTGTAAATCGACCTGCCTGCCAGGCTGCCACCGCCCGTTGATGGCTCAAAAGCGCAAATTCATCCTGGGCTTGCCTGGAGACCTCGAATTCATCAGCAACCTGTTCGGCGGTTAAACCCATATTCATATACACCTCAGGCATATTAGCGACCATAAAGGGATTCGGACTTATTCGGAAACCGGTCATAGGAACGAGACTCATAGTCTCTGCTCCTCCTGCAATTATACAATCGGCTCCATCGGCTATAATCCTTTCAGCGGCGATGGCGATTGTTTGAAGACCGCTGGAGCAAAAGCGGTTGACAGTCATCCCGGGGGTATCTACAGGCAGACCTGCCCGTAAGGCGATGGTTCGTGCAAAGTTCAATCCTTGAACCCCTTCCGGCATAGCACAGCCAACAATGACGTCGTCGATATCAGTAGGTTCCAATCCCTCTGCTTTCTCCATCAGGTTTTGGATAACAGCGGCGGCCATCTCGTCCGACCGCCAATTCCTGGTCGCTCCCTTTCGGGAACGACCGACCGGTGTTCTGGTACCAGCAACAATAACAGCTTCTCTCATCAGACTAACTCCTTAAAATCGGGCATTGGGCCAAAATATTCTATAAATTTTCGATGCATCACCTTTTATCACTTTGGGCAAGTATGATCAGTGTTCAGAATTCTATATCTTCCACCGATAGACCTAATTGCGTAAGGGTTTCCCGGTTTGCAACATGTGGCTAATACGAGCTTGAGTGAGCGGTTCGCCAGTTAAGGATACAAATGCCTCTCGTTCCAGATCGAGAATATGCCAAGGATCTACCCATGTTGGCCCACTGATATCGCCGCCGCATAATACGTTGGCGATTTTACGGCCGACCTTCAAATCATGTTCACTTGCGTAATCCGCCCAAGCGAAAGTTTGGAGACCCAGGTTAAGGGCAGCTAGTGTATCTCTTCCTGCAGCATAAACTTTTTCCTCTTCTGGAGGTCTTGCCCCAGATGCCACCAAGGCTAGAGCCCTCTCCTTAGCTCTTACCAACCGCTGGTCACTATTCATATTAATCACATCGTCACTCTGAAGATAGCCTAATTCCATATCCTCCCAGGCGCTGGTGCCAACCTTAGCCAGAGCCAGCTGCTCAAACACCTCTTGCATAATGGGCAGTACATCGGCATTCTTTGTGCGCATCATCGGATTAATCTTTCGGCGGATCATGTGCATACAGCCGCAGCCAGCTGGTATAAGGCCGACTCCAACTTCAACAAATCCTATATAGGTCTCATGATCGGCGACCGATCCCCAACCGGCCATAGTTAATTCCACCCCCCCACCCAATACTCTTTGATGAGGTGCAGTTATTACTGGCTTAGGTGCGTGTCGCAGCCTATAAAAAGTCTTCTGGCCGTCTAAGACCATCTGCTCAATCTGATCCCACATTCCTTGAGAGGCAGCCATCACTAAAATAGCAATATTAGCACCTATACAGAAATCCTGACCTTGATTCCCAATCACTAAGGCATCAAAGTCGCTTTCCAGCCTGGCAAGCGCCTTCTTGGCCATATCAAAAAAATCGGGGTCGAGTGAGTTTATTTTGGGTGAATGCATTTCCAACAATCCAACGCCGTCGCCCATATCTATTATGCTGGCGCTCATATTGCGAGCCACTTCATTTCCAGCCTCGCGCATCTGTTCAATCGAAAATAATTTCTTGTCAACTGGGGTGGTTGTGTAGGTCTTAGACTCAAAATCGTACGAGGAGCCATTCTTATAAAAAGTTTCGCACCCCGATGCCAGCATCTCCTTCACCCAGCCAGCGACCTCAATTCCAGCCGCTTCCATTTTCTCAACTGTTGATGAAACGCCCAACATGTCCCACATCTCGAACGGGCCGGCTTCCAGGCCGAAACCCCAGCGCACCGCATCATCTACATCGCTTAACCTGAAAGCTATTTCTGGGGTAACATAGGCTGCATATCCCAAATTGTAATATAAAGTGTCACGAACATATGCAACGGCCCGGTCCTCGTCTTGCTTTAGCAATGCAGGCAAGCGCTCATTTAATTTCTCGCTCTTTCGAACCGCGCCCACTGAGCCAAATCGCACTTTTTCCGGTGGTTCGTAATCCATGGTATCAGGATTTAAGGTCCAAAACTCCCTTTTGCCATCAACGAAAGTTTTCTTATAGAATCCCTGCCCGCTTTTATTTCCAAGCCAGCCATTTTCGATCATTTGAGCCATTATCGAAGTTGTTTTTCCCGGTTTTAACACCTCTCTATAAGGGTCATCAGCAATCGCTTCATAAAGGTTGGAATTGACGTGCCCCATGATATCGAGACCGACCAGGTCAAGCAGCCTGAATGTAGCTGTCTTCGGCCGGCCGATCAGGGGGCCGGTTATAGCATCTATCTCGGCCACTGAATAGCCCTTGCTGAATGCATATTCAAGACCATAGCTGGTGGTAATTGCAAAAAACCTGTTTCCTATAAAATTTGGTGTATCTTTGCAGACAACAACCCCCTTGCCCAGTACGTCTCGACCTAAATCCACCATGAAATCCAACACGCTCTTATCAGTCAGATCATTGGGGATGATCTCCAACAGCTTCATGTAACGGGCTGGGTTAAAGAAGTGAGTCCCTAAGAAATGTGCTTTGAATTCTTGTGATCGGCCGTCAGCGATATTATTTACCGGTATCCCGGAAGTGTTTGTGCTGATGATACTGCCCGGTTTTCTTACTTCTTCTATACGTTTCATGAGCTCCTGTTTAGGTTCTAAAAGCTCAATAATAACTTCTATTATCCAGTCACAATCGGCTAACTTTTCAAAATCGTCTTCCACATTTCCCAATTTAATGAATTTCTCTCGGTCCGACCGGCCGAGGTTTGCTGGTTTCGCCTTGACCATCCGGGCATAGAGCTCATTGACTAACCGGTTTCTATTTTCAGGGATTTCCCTTTCCTCTTCGCTTAATCCCGGGGTGACAATATCCAATAGAACCACATTTATTCCAATATTTGCGAGGTGGGCAGCGATCCCACTTCCCATGGTTCCAGCGCCCACTATGCCAACTTTTTCTATACGAAAAGCCATTTGATCTTCTCCTAATCTTCTCGTTCTGTCCCTACACCTTTCATGTAATCAATCTTTCACTAAAGTAATGTGTACCCGCCGTCGACCGTCAGGACAGCACCCGTGATGAAGTTCGATCCCGATGACGCAAGATACACAACTGCCTCGCCGATCTCTTGTGGATCAGCAATTCTGCCTGCAGGAGTATGCTCGACTATTGCTTTTTTCAGGCTCTCATTCCCCCATAATGCCTGGCTGAATCTTGTCTTTACGAATCCTGGCGCCAGAGCGTTTACCTGGATATTGTCAACAGCCAGTTCAACAGCCAACACCTTAGTTAACATAATTATGGCCGCTTTACTAACACTGTAAACCCCCAATATTGGACTGGGTTGTAGACCGGCTACCGAGGCAACATTTATTATCTTTCCGCCATCTCCCTGTTCTTGCATCTGTCTGGCGGCGGCCCGGCACAACCAGAAGTATCCTTTGACATTAACCTCAAGGATTTTATCCCACTGCGATTCGGTCGCGTCAAGCAAAGAGCCAAAATGAGGATTCGTCCCAGCATTATTCACCACAATGTCGACGCGACCATACTTTTCAAGGGCCCGTCTCACTAAAATCTCGCCACTTTCAGCCTTTCCGGCATGGGCAGCCACCGCGAGAGCCTGGCCTTTGTAGAATTTGTTGATCTCATCAGCTACAGGGCCGATGTTTTCTAACTTCCGGCTGCTAATAACGACTTTAGCCCCGGCTTTTGCCATAGCCCAGGCCGCGGCCTCACCTATTCCTCTGGATGCGCCGCTGACTATAGCCACATGTCCACTTAGATCGCTGCTATTCATATTGTTCCCCAGCTGATCGAATGATCGGTCCAGCGAGCATTAGATGATTGACCTTATATTAGTAATCGGATTGTGCTCGAGAGAATCAGTTACTTCAATTCTCGCCGTGTATAACCTAATATGCAGCGCGCAACAATAAGCAGGTTAATCTGTTTGGTTCCTTCGTAAATGTCGTTGATTTTAGCATCGCGCATCCACTTCTCTACAAGAAGTTCTCTAGAGTAACCTAGAGGGCCAAGGAGTTCAACTGCCTTTTGAGTGATCCAGGTAACGGTGCCACCCGCATAAGACTTACACATGCTGGCGGCTAATCTATTAGCCTGGCCATGATCCATGAGAGATGCCGCCCGCAAGGTCAACAACCAGGCAGCCTTATGCCGGGCCTCCATCTCCAAAAGATCTCTTTGAACTGCTGTCAGCGCATGCTTTGGTAATGTGTAATCGACGACCACGCCCTCTTCACCAAGTTTGCTTTTTGTTAACTCCAAGGCTGCCCTGGCAATGCCCATAGCGCTCGCAGCAACAACCGGCCTTGAAGCGTCGAATGTCTTCATGGCCCCTTTGAAGCCCTTTTGCGAAACACCATCCTTCCAACGAACATCAGCGCTGCCTAAAATATTGTCATAGGGTATACGAGCGTTCTCTAATACAATTGATGCTGTGTCGCTAGCCTTAATGCCTAGTTTTTCTTCCTTTTTAGATATACTGACACCAGGAGTTCCCGGTTCAATAACAAAGGGTTTCATTCCTGCCCTGCCCTTAGAAGGATCAAGGGTCGCCCAGATGACTACAAACCCATCAGACTCCTCTAGAGCCAGCGATCCGCTGGTAACGAAGATCTTCTCACCATTAATGACCCATTCGTTGGTTTCGTCATCCAGGACAGCGCGGGTACGAATGGCGCTGGTATCGGAACCAGCTCCAGGTTCAGTCATAGCCATGGCCCCCCACTTGGGATCACCTTCAGTGAATTTCTTTAAGAATCGGGCCTTCTGCTCTGGTGTGCCCACCGCTTGAACCGCAGCCCCTCCTAATGCTGGATCTGGTGTACAAAGATATTGACCTGCATCGCCCCAGCTCAACATTTCGACCATCATTACCATTCGCAATACACCAATTCCTGGCCCTTCCCGCCTTGGTTTACGAACATTGCTTTCTTTTTCGAACTGCCTCTTATTTTGTTCACGAAGGACAGGCCACATCATATTAATATATTCCACCGGCCGTTCATGTTCATGCTCATCATAATAACGGGATTTCGCCCTCATTACCTGTTTAGCTACCATTTCGACCATCTGCAGCTGATTCGTTATTTTTTCTGGTATTTCAAAATCTATCATCCCATATCTCCATCAACCTTGTTTGTTATTGTCTCACAGCTTTTCAAATATGAGTGATCACTTGTCAAATCATGGCTAGACCGTCAAAGGAGGAAAAGCCGCGGGCATTTCTCAGCCACATTTCCGCTGGATATTCTCGTATATAGCCATATCCTCCCAGGGTCTGGACAGTTTGATCAGCGACTTTAAGAACCATGTCATCCACGAAATATTTCATTACTGCTGCCTCTTGTACCGCCGGTTCACCCCTGTCTAACTTCCAGGCTGTTTCCCAAACCATCAACCTTGCAGCATCGATAACAATGGCCATCTCTGCCAGCATAAAAGCGATTGACTGCCTGTGGGCGATAGGCTCTCCAAACTGAACGCGATTTTTTGCGTAATCTACAGCGTATTCCCAGCCGGCTCGAGCAAGCCCAACAGCGGCCGCGCCCAGGGCAACCCGGCTGTGGCTCAAGATGTGATCGAAATTAATTCCATCCTCTCCCCCGACCCGGCTTGTTTTGGGGATTCGGCAATCCGTCAAAGATACTTGGTAGGTGGCCAAACCTTTGATACCCATTAGCTTCTCCCGTTCACCTACCACGAGCCCCTCAGTTTCAGCGGGGACAAGAAAAGCCTGAGTTTTGCTTTCATATTGTGCATAAACCAGGAACAGTTCCGCCTTGGCGGCCTCAGGAACCAGACTCTTTTGCCCGTTTAAGACGAAATTATCGCCAACTAACTTTGCAGTGACATCAAGATTTCGAGGATCAAACTGGATGACGGGTTCGGTCAATGCTGCCGTAACTTTAGGCGGCTTTTCTCGGCTGAACTTGGGCAGGAAGCGAGCCTTCTGATCCGCGGTTCCATATAACATTAGCGGTAAGGCTACCAGCGCGGGAAGGAAAAGATTTAAGGATATTGCCAGATCACCAGCTGCAAATTCCTCCATGGCCAGAGCCCCTGTTACGACTGAATATTCGCTAAATCCACCAAACTCTTCAGGAATCGCTGTCGGCAACAGGCCAAAATCCCATCCTGCCTGAACGAGATCTTCTGGAATAGCGCCTTCTTCTTCTGCATCCCGTGCTTCTTTCCGGACTGAATCCTGTACAAATCGGCCGATGGCATCTACCAACATAGATTGTTCCTCGGTTAATTCAAATTCCAACATATTAATACCCTTCCGTAAAAGTCATTGACATAAGATATGTTAAATGGGGGACATCCTTGATGTTAGACCCCGTTGGTTCCAATTATCAACAAACAAATATCGTCCAACTTTTCGCCAATAGTTTCCTTTGTAAATTGAACTGTTTGTTCGATTTGCCTCGGCGATCTCTAGCTCATGTAGACTCCTCTTAAAATCCCGATCTATACTCTAATAATGGCATCACTCATTCTGGCTACTCTGCTCATAGCTTTAACATCATGGACACGTATGATGTCGGCTCCCCGGTCTATGGCGAGAGCAACTGCAGCGGCCGTTCCTTCCAGCCGCTGGTCGATTGGAAGATTAAGGGTGTATCCAATAAAAGACTTTCTCGAAGGACCAACTAATAACGGGTAACCAGCTGAGGTAAGTCGATCCAGCTGGTTCATTAAATGAAGATTTTGTGACACCGTTTTTCCGAAGCCAATTCCAGGATCAACGATAATATTGGCAGCGTTGACATTCGAATCGATTGCCCTGCTTATGCTGGCCTTCAACTCGTTAGAAATATCTTCGATCAGATTTTCGTACTCGACGCCAATGTACCTTCCACCCAGTTTTTCTTCCTGTGCCGCATCCTTTGGTTTGCTCCGGTTGTGCATAAGAACAATTGGACAGTCGAATTCAGCGGCCACAGAGGCGATTTCATCATCCATCCGTAATCCCCAAATATCATTGATCCAATCAGCGCCAATCTTCAATGCCTCAGAGGCCACGCCTGAACGATACGTATCAATTGATATAGGAAGATCGATCACCGTTCTTACTGCCTCGATAATTGGTAGAACGCGCTCCAATTCGCTCCCTTGAGAAATCGGTTTGCTGCCCGGCCTTGTACTTTCACCGCCAATATCAATTATATCCGCCCCATTTTTGGCAAATTGCTTTACTTGTTCAACGGCCGATTCAATAACCGAATTTGACTGGAGGATCCCGTCTCCCGAGAAACTATCAGGGGTGATGTTTAGTATCGCCATGACATATGTTTTTATACCCCAGGCAAGATGGACCGGTCGACGAAGCATCTTCACCCCAGGGGGGACTTTTTTGACCCCATTCCTATCAATATTGGCCAACATCTCACTGACACTTTGTCCCGATACTGGATCATGATGATCGGGAGCGATGTCGGCCAAAGGTGTGAGAACAAACGCCCTCTCTGCGATCTCTGGGTGCGGTATTTGAACCCTATTACTCTTAAGCTCGATGGCGTTGAAAAATAGAATGTCGATATCTATGAGTCTCGGCCCCCACCGAATACCTGGCTCCCTACCCATATTTATTTCAATTTCCTTGCATACCACCAGCAAGGACTCAGGATCAAGCCGCGTCCTCCCCCTTAGACAACTATTCAAAAACTCGGGCTGTTCTGTAAGTCCCCAGGGCTCAGTCTCATAAACTGGGGCTAATGCTTCAACGGCGATATATTGGCCTAAAGCATTTACAGCGCGCTGTAAATTATCGAGCCGGTGCCCGATATTGCTGCCTAACGAAAGTAAAACCTCGCTGATCACGCTATGTTTGGTCCAGAGGCGAAGCATATGACGCAGTGCGTTATGAAAAATATATCACGCCACTATTAGAGTGTCAAGAAAGATTGATTTTGCTAAACGTACACTTTTAAATGAAAATCCATATGGCAGGTGCACATATAAGTTTATGTTTTATAAATCGTTGTTCAAATCTATCACCCTATTACTATTAATGGGCCTGGCTCCTCGCTTCCATGAGAGAGCCAGTGCACAAGAAGAGCCCCAGACCTTTGAACATTTCGTTCAACCAGGCGATTCCTGGGCAGCCCTTTCCTGGCGCTATAATCTGAGCGAGGGAGTCCTGAGATCCTTTAACCCCCATCCAAATCAACAGCGATGGCCATCAATCGGCGCCAATTTGACTGTTCCAATAAATGAACTGCCTGAAAGAACTGGCCGACTAAGACGCTCGAATGATGGTGGGCTGCTTCAATCGGCAGTGTTGTTGGGGCCTGGCGTCTGGGAGTTGGCTCTGGTCAATCATTTAGAACACCCTTATACACCCCAATTTTTTCGCCCGCTTTTTTCTCCAGACCCCTCTGCAATACCTCGTGATTTACCTCTTAACTTCTCAGAACTCGAGCTCTCCGGTAATCCAGCAGTTCCAGGTAGGGCCCTGGCATTCCGAGGTGTACTCGACAGGCCAAAGATGGTAAGCGCTGACATTGGAAATGATCCGATGTCGGTCTTCCAAGATGGTAATCATGTTGTCGCTCTCGGAGGCACTGGTGCTTTTTATCCACCAGGAGATCATGAACTGGTCATAAGGCAGCAAGAAGATCCCCTTTGGTCCCAGCCCTGGCATCTAGAACCAGGCAGCTGGACCTTTGAAGAAATCTATCTAACCGGTGATGCGGCCGCCATTGACCAGGAATCGATCAGGCTTGAGCGAGAGCGACTTGAGTCCATATGGTCCGAAAGATCCCCCAAACCCCTATGGACTGGCCCATTCCAACTACCTCTTCAGAACTATCTTGCATTTAGCTCCCTTTATGGTGCTCGTAGATCGTACAACGGTGGTCCCTATCGCAGCTATCACGAAGGTCTCGATTTTAGCGCTTATGGCGGCACTCCTGTGTATGCTCCAGCAGATGGAAGGGTTGTCCTGGCTGAATTTCTTGACGTCCGTGGGGGCGCGGTCATCATCGATCACGGCTTGGGCTTATACTCTGGTTTTTATCATATGTCTGAAATTCTGATTGCCCCGGGGGAACCAGTTACAACCAATCAAGAAATTGGAAAGGTTGGCAGCACCGGGCTTTCTACAGGCAACCATCTCCACTGGGACTTGTTGATATACAATACCTGGATCGATCCTGGAGAATGGGTGAACTCTAATCGTGCCTGCTGGCTGTCGGAAGGATACGGACAGCCCTGCCAATGAATAAGGTAAATTATGCCAGAATTTGAAATTCCATTTTTATCAGGTGAAGTAATAACGGCCGTTTTAATTATCCTCATTCTACGGGTCATCGGGGTCACCCTGGCAACCTTCCGGGTTCTTATAATGATGCGCGGTCAGAAACTTATAGCTGCCCTTATTGGTTTCTTTGAGGTCTTGGTTTATGTCTTGGCCATTGGCGAGGTTGTTAACAACCTTTCAAATGTGTGGAACTTATTAGGATATTCTCTGGGTTTCGCCCTAGGCACACTTATAGGCATGAGTCTAGAAGAACGCCTGGCATTAGGCTATGCGACAATACGAATAGTTTCCCGTTTCAATGGGCAGAGGATTGCCGAGGTTATCAGGGAGGAAGGACACGGCGCCACGGTCGAGTGGGGCCAAGGAAAGGAGGGGACAGTCGGAATGGTCTATGTAACCGTTCGGAGAAAGGAGGTGGATGCCATATTAAAATTGGCTGATGGCCAGGATCCTGAGGCTTTTGTAACTATTGAGGAAACAAGGTCGATCCGACGAGGCTACATGCGGATCGCCCGCCATGAACGTTAAGCAATTTGCTCTTTTACCGGCGGCGCTTACTTAATATCTACAAACTATTCGTCATTTTCCCCGGAAGCGTAGCCTCCAGTTCCTCGCCAGCTTCAATCCGGCCAATTCCCCCATATCTAATAGGATTAATGATCTGTTTTCCAATCGAGCCTTGGCGCCCTGGTGAACCTCTATTTCGGGAACGAGGAATGGATTAAGCGAGCTGCCCCTCTAAGATGTTATGTGATGTTTCAATTTTTCCAGGCTGTAACGGCAATCAATATCCAGCCGGCAAGAAAAGAAATTCCACCCAGGGGCGTAAGCGCTCCCAGCCATCTCGCTCCGCTTAGAGATAGGATATAGAGGGATCCAGAAAATAAGAGGATTCCGGCAACGAACAACCAGCCAGCGATCAATGCACTGTTAACCTGCCATCGGTTAAAGACCCAGGCAACTATAAATAAAGCCAGGCCATGAATTACCTGGTAGCGAACGGCCGTATCAAAAGATGATTTATGGTCGGGATTGTCCAGAAAGTATTCAGCCAGAGAATGAGCGCCGAAGGCGCCAAAAGCGACGGCTAGAAACATCACCAACGATCCGATGATAACAAAAATCCGGTCCATATTTACTTTACTTCCTGGTCCGTTTGTTGGTTGGCTGCAAAGAGGGCGTTAATCCGCCGCTTTATTTTTCTTTAAAAGCTCTTCCGAGACGATGCTGATAACCTTCTCGGCAACCTGAGACTTCTCCTGGAGGGGAAGATCCCATTTACGGCCGTCCAGTCCAAGGATAACAACCTTATTTGTATCGGTGGCGAATCCTGAGCCGGGCGCGCTGACATCGTTGATGACTATAAAATCCAGCCCTTTTTGCACCAATTTCTTCTCACCATGAACCATAATATCAGTGGTCTCAGCGGCAAAGCCAAGGACAACTGTTGGTCGTTCTCCACTTTCCTGCCCCAGCTTTCGCACATCAGCCAGAATATCTGGATTCCTCACAAGATTTAAGGAAAGGCCGCTCCCTTTTAGCCCATCCTTTTTCATCTTTTCCTTTTGGATATCTTCTGGTCGAAAATCTGATACGGCCGCTGCCATCAATAAAACATCACAATCCTTTATCGCATTAAGGACAGCCTCATGCATCTCAACGGCCGTTCGGACCCTGATTAATTCCAGCCCAAATGGAATTTTTTGGGCCGCCGGTCCGCTGATCAGTGTGACCTCAGCTCCCGCATCAAGTGCGGCCTGGGCCAGGGCAAAACCCTGTCGCCCAGAAGATCGATTGGTTAGAAAGCGTATTGGATCGATTGGTTCTTCTGTTGGGCCCGCGGTTACAACAATTTTATTTCCCTTCAGACTGCCGCTTTTACTTAGCGCATGCCGGATGTGATCTAGAAGGTCTGCAACCTCGAGCATCCGACCTGGCCCTGTCATTCCAGAGGCCATCCGCCCCACGGTTGGGCCAGCGAATATCACTCCCCTTTTCCGCAAGATGGAAATGTTTTCGCTCGTAGCTGGATGCTTGTACATACCAGCATCCATGGCTGGGGCTAAAATTAGCGAAGTTCGAGCTGCCAGGATCGATACGGTTAACAAATTATCCGCCAAACCATGAGCTAATTTTGCAATTGTATGAGCAGTGGCTGGCGCTATGATTATGAGATCGGCCGATTCGGCCAGCTTGACATGGAGGATGTGATCCTCTAACCCCCACATATCCCAATAGGCAGGCCTGCCGGTAACCGAGCTCAAGCTCAGAGGCTCTATAAATTTCATGGCTGACTCGGTCAGGATTACGTCGACGGCCGCTCCTGCTTGTGTCAGCTTTGAGGCTAGATCTATGGATTTGTAGCAGGCAATCGATCCGGTTATCCCCAGAAGAATTCGCTTGCCCTGCATTATTTTAATCCCCATATCATAAGTGTAAGCAATTTACCCTGATTATCAAGAGTTCAATAGTTCCCTAAACGATAGTCAACAATAAAACCCGGTGTATAATTTCAGCGGTTCGACTCCTCAATAATGAAATCAGACGATCCTAATCCGGATAAGAAAGATCATCCCCTGTTGCCCCCCAATATTACAGGAAAGCGGTGGGTGTTGGCTCTGTTGTTTTTTCTTCTAGCCCTTTTCTTAATCTGGGAAGAATCCAGAAGGCCCAGCCAAATAGCAGTTTCCAAGGGTGGTCCGGCGTTTGAAATCCTAAATAATGAGCAATATGACGTCGATCAAGCGCTGGCCCGTCAATTTGCAGAAGCTAATATTAATATTGCTGCCCTGATGGAA
>BTQB01000014.1:0-18336 GCA_036985655.1 Anaerolineae bacterium
CGCCATTAGATCATGTCACCAACCAATATGCCTACCATCAGGATCCCACAGTTGATCAGGCCAACGCCGTTCGGCGGCATAATCTCAGCCTTTATCTTGGCCAAATGCTAGATCGAAAACCCGCTGCTCTTTGGGTTGGCGAAGCGCCAGGATACCGTGGTTGCCGGATAACTGGCGTCCCCTTTACTAGTGAGTTCATCCTTATCCATGGTGAAAGTTCGCTTCTAAAGGACAAGGACACCCTTATCAATCGTGGTCCTGACATCTTTGGCCTTTCCGAGGGTTACAAACCCACACGCGACGAATTGGGCTTTGAAAAGGAACCGACCGCTACCATGATGTGGCAGGTAATTTCCCAGATGCAATTGTATCCACTATTGTGGAACGCATTTCCATTTCATCCCCATTATCCAGACCAAGAGGATACAAACCGATCCCCGACCAGAGATGAAATTATCTTGGGCAAGATTTTTATACAAGAATTTTTTAAGATATTCGATAAAAAGATGGTTGCTGCCATTGGCCGAGCTGCTGAAGGATGTCTTGAGAAGCTAGATGTGAAGTATATTAGACATCCGTCATTTGGTGGAAAATCGAAATTTACGCATGGTGTTATTGAATTCACAAATGATCCGAATCTAAGTCAGACCTTCAGGAAGTAAATTAGGGGGTACTCGACCAGGACAATATTTCCTTTATACTTCAGGCATGCGTCATCGATTACTAGCAATCATCCTCCTGATAATCTTATCATCAGGCTGTTCCCTGATTCGGGGGGATGAGAATGAAATCGAGCCCACACCTACCCCCGACCTTCCAACTCCGGTGGCAACACCTACGCTAATACCAACAGCGGATGCCACTGAGCCGGCGATAAGCAAGCCCCCAACAGACCTGAACATCTGGATCATACCCGAGCTGGCGCCTGATGCAGAAGATCCCGGAAGCCAGCTGCTAGCAGACCAACTATCCTCCTTCGCTGCTAGCCACCCGGATCTCAACCTTAATATTGAGGTCAAGGCAACCGGAGGTCAAGGCGGAACACTGAATTATTTGCGAACCGGCCGCGACGTTGCCCCTACTATACTTCCCGATCTGATTATTATCGGCAGCGATCAGCTTAGTGCGGCCGCAGCAGAAGAGTTGATTTTTCCTATCGATTCGTTTCTAAACCAAGAGATGTTAGACGACCTGTACTCAGCCGCCATGTCCCTCTCTCGTGTCGGGGAATTGATCTATGGCTATCCATATTTCCTCACTAATTTTCAACATGTCGCCTATAACAGCATAGTGCTTGATGCACCTCTACCAGAGACCTGGGATGAGCTAGTTGATATGGAGGATGCATCCTTCGTTTTCCCGGCCGGTGGTCCGGATGGCGCTGAACTGGCTCTTCAATTCTATTTGGCTTCAGGCGGGCAGCTAGCGGATGACGCCAACCAACCATTACTAGAGGTAGATCCTCTTACAGCTGCCTTAAATTATCTCAGCCGCGGCCGAAATCTTGGAGCAATTGCTCCATCCAGCCAAAACATAACCACCTTGAGCCAGGCCTGGGAATTTTATTCCAATAGTATTGCCAACATCGTTCAGACCGAGGCCCCGATTCTTTTAACGGAACGGACAGCCGGTGACGAAAGCACTTTTTCACCGATACCCGGACCTACAGATTCTATGTATCCATTGATTAAAGGTTGGCTGTGGGCCGTCAGCACGCCAGATCCGGTGCGTCAGGCATTGGCGATTGAGCTGCTTTCCTGGCTGGCTTCAGGCCCAAATATGGGTGAATGGAGCAGCGAATCAGGACAGCTGCCATCAAGAAAGTCAGCTTTTGATAGTTGGCCCGCGGGCGACGATTATACTGATTATCTTCGTTCGCAGCTCGATTTCGCTCGACCATTTCCTAAAGGTGCATCAAACACAGTCATGAGTGCTCTGAGTGAAGCGGTATTCGATGTTATCTCTCAGACTAAATCACCTCGCTTAGCGGCCGAGGATGCTGCTGCACTTTTAGAACAGTAAGAAATCCAGGAGTCCCGAGGGGTGGCGCTTAAGTTCCAGGATCACATAAGTCACATCCAATCCTTAATCGATGCCGCCGTTTTAGCGGCCGATCCAGCGAAAGCTGTCGCCCATCACCTTCAACGGGATGGCGATGTGATTCATGTTGGGAATGTTGCCAAAAAGGTTGATTCAGGTGAGATATTCCTGATCAGCGTCGGCAAAGCAGCCATTGCCATGGGTAGAGCGGCAGGGGAAATACTGGGGGAAAGCCTATCTCAAGGCGTAATCATAACAAAACACAATCAACTACCTTCACAAGACAATCAAGGAGAGGCCGAACCCTGGCCTGGTGGGATCCAACTCTTCGGCGCCGGTCACCCCATCTCCGATGAAAGCAGCCTCGAAGCCACAGCGGCCGCTATCGACCTCCTTGAGCAAACAACTGCCCGGGATCTTGTATTGTGCTTGATTTCCGGAGGTGCGTCATCATTACTGACCCAACCAATAATACCGTTGGACAGATGGCAGCTGCTGGTGGACCAACTCCTGGCCAGTGGCTGCACAATAAATGAATTAAATTCTGTTCGCAAGAGATTGGATAGTGTAAAAGGAGGTGGTTTGGCCAGGATTGCCTTTCCAGCTCAATGTGTCAGCCTGATACTGAGCGACGTCATTGGTAATCCATTGGATATGATTGGCAGCGGACCGACAGCCAGCAATCCCGACTCAAATGACCAGGCTCTGAGGGTTCTGGAACGTTACAATCTCAAGGAAATATTACCGGAGCATGTGTGGCAATGTGTAACTACTACCCTTAAACAAAGCGAACAAAATGGCGATCAGTCTAATTCATTGGCAGAAAATATCATTGTAGGCGATGTTCGCCTGGCATCAAGAGCGGCTGCCAGGAAAGCAGTAGAGCTGGGGTTTAAGGCAACACTGTTGACTGCCCACTTGGAGGGAGAAGCAAGGGAAGTGGGTAAGTTGGCGGCCGCCCTGGCCAAAGATGCACCCGAAGGCTCTGCCCTTGTGCTGGGTGGAGAGACAACTGTAAAATTACAAGGTGATGGATTCGGAGGCCGAAATCAGGAATTGGCCCTGGCGGCCGCGATTGCTCTTGAAGGCTGGCCTAACCGGGTTGTTGCCGGGTTTGCGACCGATGGCGACGATGGACCAACCGACGCAGCCGGAGCGATTGCCACCGGTGACACAGTATCACAGGCCCATTTCGCTGGCATAGATCCGATGATATACCTTGATAATAATGATTCGTACTCATTTTTCAGTGAGATTGGTGGGCATATCCGGACTGGGCCAACTGGAACGAATGTAAATGATCTGGTACTTATCCTTCATTACGGATCTTAGCGTAATTATCCGGTGACATAATTCATGCTGTGAACAAATAGCCGGTTAGCTCAAGGAAACAAATAACCATTAAAGTTTCGGAGTATATATGACAGTTAAATTTGGTACTGATGGCTGGCGAGCAGTTATCAGTGAGACCTTTACTTTCGCCAATCTTCGGCTTGTTGCTCAGGCTATGGCAGACTATTTGCGGGAAGAGAATCCGAAGGATCCCAGTGTGGTGATTGGTTTCGATACCCGCTTTCTATCGGACCGGTATGCAACCGAAGTCGCCCGAGTAATGGCAGCTAACAATATTTTGTCCTGGCTTGCCAGGGCTGATACGCCCACCCCGGCCGTAAGTTTCGCGGTTGTCAATAAAGGGGCCACGGGCGGCGTGATGATAACGGCAAGCCACAATGCTCCCCGATACAACGGTGTAAAATTAAAGGCATCCTACGGAGGAAGCGCCAATTTAATTCAAAATGGTCGAGTGGAACGCTTTCTTGACCGTAACCTGGCGACAGCCAGAGGACCTAACTTAATGAACCTGGAGGAGGCCCTGGACCAGGACCTGATAATAAAGTTCGATCCTTCATGGGCTTATTACGAGCATTTGAGCACCCTGGTGGATTTGGATTGTATATCTGCGGCCGAACTCCGAATTGTTGCTGATGGCATGTTTGGTGCGGGTCGCGGCGTTTTAGGTGAAATGCTGGCCCGTGGGCGGTGCAAGGTCCAAAATATTCGAGACGAAATGAATCCAGGTTTTGGCGGCATACATCCTGAACCGATAGCCCACCATCTCGGCCTTCTTATGTCAACTATTCAGGCAGGTCATTGGGACATAGGACTAGCCACAGATGGCGACGCAGATCGTATCGGGGCAGTTGATGCCAATGGGCAGTTCGTTGATCCCCACCGCATCTTTGCCCTTGTCTTTCGTTATCTGGTTGAAAAGCGGAACTTAAAAGGAAAAGTTGTACGAACTGTTTCAACTACGCGAATGATCGATCGCATTGCCAAGGCACATGAAATCGATGTTATTGAGACGCCAGTGGGATTTCATCATATTGCGGATCAAATGCTGCAGGAAGATATTCTGATCGGTGGCGAAGAATCGGGCGGCATGAGCATTAAGGGCCATATCCCCGAAGGGGACGGTGTTCTCATGGGTCTGCTGCTATTAGAGGTCATGGCCGAAGCAGAAAAACCATTACACGAGCTAGTGGAAGATCTATTGGACGTTTACGGACCGGCCCAATATAAACGCAGCGATCTAACACTAACGAGGCCGGTTGAAAAGAGCGAGCTGGTAGCGCTGCTGGAGAAAACAGCCCCAGATGTCATCGATGGCGTGGCTGTTGAGGACGTCCAGACCACAGATGGAATTAAATATTACCTTAGTGACGGAAGCTGGCTTTTAATCCGGCCGTCGGGAACAGAGCCTGTTCTGCGTGTATATGCAGAGGCCCCCAGCGACCAGCGTGTTGCTGCTCTCATAGATTTTGGCAATCACGTTGCCAATACGGCCTAATTTTACAGCGCCTTAATTTGTTCGAAAGGCTGCTGGCAGTTGTTGCAATAATAAATTGCTCTACAAAGGGTTGGGCCAAATGTGTTTCTTATGCTGCTGTTCAAGGAGTCGCAATAGGGGCATGGCGCAGGTCGAAAGAAGGTAATTTCAAACCTCCCTCCATGCCGGAGCTGGGGGGTACAATCCAAACTCCTTTAATTTCTGGCGTCCATCATCGCTGATCCAGTCACTTGTCCAGGCCGGATAGATAACTGTGGCTCCACTAAAAAAAACTCTGACATCGTTGATTTCACCGGTTTTTCTCCAGAGCAACTTTGCAGCTTGGCGCTTTTGCGTGAGCTTTTTTCAGCAGACTCATCCGTAACCAATCCAATGCAGACTTAAATCTGCGAAAGACGCGTGGCAGACGAATATCTGTCACGAGCACAAAAGAATGTCGACTTTAGTCTAAAAAGCCCAAGAGCAATACACGCAGCAGCCAAATGCCAAGTAAGAGAACCAGGGGGCTGAAATCGGCGCCGCCGCTGCTTGGTAAAAGGCGGCGAATCGGCGCTAGGAGGGGTTCGGTCAGCCGGAATACCCACTCACGAAGCTGGTAAGGACCGATAGTAGATACAGTAAGAATAAATCGAGCAATGAGGAGGATAAAAATAGCATAATATAGAAAATCCAATAGCGTTATAAATAAACTTATCATTTAATTGTCACCTGTACCCTGCATAATAGCTGTCAATTTAACGTCGTTCTCCAAAAATAGCCCTGCCAATCCTGACATGGGTCGCCCCTTCTTCAATCGCGATTTCAAAGTCGTCTGTCATGCCCATGGATAATTTAGACCAATCACTTTCTGGCGCTGCGGACTGCAGCCACTCGGATAGCTGCCGGGTTTGTTGGAAAACATCGCGGACGATCTTTTCTTCAACCTTCCACGGCGCCATGGTCATCAATCCTCGAGGCGTCAAGCCAGATAAGTTCTCAATTTCCTGGGCAAGCGATAGCAATTGCTCTCTCTTGCTGGAATCATTTTGCCAATCGGTGCAATCAATTCCCGCTTTACTTTTCTCGCCCGATACATTTACTTCCAGGAATACGGGCAGCGGCCGGTTTATTGCCCTGCCATTCTCAGTCAATCTATTTGATAACCGCCGGGCAATCTTGGACCGGTCTAAAGCGTGAAATACATCGGCATGATCGGCAACCAGGTTGCTCTTTCTGCTTTGTAAGGACCCAATTTGGTGCCAGATGATTCTATTTGCTGCTTCCAATTTATCAACTTCAGCAGATTTTCGGGCCAGTTCCTCTGCGCGATTCTCACCAAAATGGCGAATACCAGCCTGATAGCCAGATAATACAACCTCAACGGGCAGGGTTTTTGTAACTGCCACCAGAGTGATGTTCTCTGGCCTTCTATCACTTTTACCCGCTGCTAAGGCGATTCGTCCTCGAATTTCGTCTAATCTGTTCTCAACCCTCATTTACGTTAATTATAGCAAAGGAGTTGTACGAATTCGTGGATTAAGAACAGATTTATCATATTTACGAGGAATTGTCGCTAGAATCACCTGTATAACTTATCTGGAAGATAATTCCTGTGGCAAAATCAGCGACATAAAGATTACCATCTGTTCCGACGACTATATCGATTGGGGCCGCAAACCCTGTCGCAAAATCGCTTATCTCAGCCCGATCCCGTCCAACTCGCTGAACCTTTTGGGCGCCGGGAAAGGCGCTCCAAAGAACAAGAAATAGATCATTATAATAGCCTGGAAAAGCATCATGTAAATATGTTGTTATGCCAGCAACAGCGCTATGGGGAATCAGCTCAATAAGAGGCGGTATCACTTCGAGCCCTTCTGGAATGCCAAAGCAATCAGGACACTCATAATAGGGGTAGCCATGTTCTCCCCCAGGAATTACTTCGTGCAGTTCGTCGGGCGGCGCTTCTTCGTCCGAACTCCCATCCCGGCCGTTATCTGTGGCATAGAGCCGGCCTTCAATATCCCAGGTGTTGTCATAAGGGTTGCGAAATCCTTTTGCGTAAACCTCGACATTTTCTCCATCCGGGCTAAATCGTAATATGGATGCTTCAAAGGGATGAAGTTCGTCTTGTTGCCCGTCGTTGGGGGGGATCAATATTTCTCCATGATCGGCCCGGCCGCCAACCCCTACATAGCCAAAACCGTCAGGTCCAAAGGAGATTCCGTTTGGTCCGTGCATCCCTAGATAGCAGCAGGGTAAACCCGTCAGGACTTGAGTCAGCTGCCCATCTTCAATATAAGCGACCTGCCCTTCTCCAGCAACATAATCATCAATCAGCCGGCTGGAAACATATAAACGTTCACTCCCTGGCTGAAAAACCAGGCCAGTAGGTACTATTAAGCCTTGAAAGAACTCATCAACCTGACCGGTGGAGTCAACTGTATAGATTTCTCCGGTAACTACCGCCACATATAAATTTCCATTTGGACCAACGGTTATGGTTGTAGGTTTTCCGTCAACCCGTGCAAAATAGGTAGCTTCAAAGCCGGGGGGCACACGCATCCGGCTTTCCCAACCGTCAACATCATCATTACAAGGATAATCTGGGCTGCAGTCACTGGCCATTCTGTCAGCCACGCCAACATTGAAGTGTGAAGCAGGCGGATGATCAGGCGTCGCTGTTGGGGGCGCCTGTGTAGCCTCAACAGTTGAGATCTGTGTAGCCTTAACAGTGGCCAAAGCTCTCGTAGGTTCCGCCGTTGAGGTAATTAGTGGCGTTGATGATTCAACCACTTCCAAAGTCGCTGAAGGCATTGCAGCAACCGCCTTGGAAGTAGAGGTTTCCGTGATTGAAACCCCTTCAAGATTTTCTGGCTCTCTCTGGCAGCCCAACAGAGTAATTAGGAAAAGAACCAGGACAAGCAGGAATTTACTCTTCTTTAAGAGTTTTCCTTGGCGCTGATTGTTTACCTGGCTCGGTACTTGATCTAACATTTTACCCAACCCTTCTAGCTAACCTATAAACTACACCTTCTCTAATAGAAGCGTAACCGGCCCATCATTATGGATTTCTACTAACATGTGAGCGCCAAATGCACCTTTGGCTACGCTTAGACCTTTTGAATGAAGTTGTTCAGCAAAGAACTCTACAAGGGGTTGGGCATATTCGGAAGGAGCAGCCGATGTGAAAGACGGCCGCCTGCCCTTTCTGGCATCACCATACAAAGTAAACTGGGAGACAACGAGGACCGATCCCCCAACATCGAGCAGAGAACGATTCAACTTTCCCGCCTCATCCTCAAAAATACGCAGGTTAGCCACTTTAGCGGCCAGCCAGCGGGCGTTTTCTTGATTATCTTCCTTGGAGACACCCAGGAGTACGACAATGCCATGATCGATTGAGGCGATAACACGCCTATCGACACTGACTTTTGCCTGGCTGACTCTTTGCAGAAGGGCGCGCATGATGTAGGTCTATAAGTTGAAGTTAAATTGGCGCTGCTTTAGGAGCGCCAGTGGGGCAGAGATCAACGTGAGCCACCGTAATTCATAAGATGCCAACCTGGCTGTGATCGCCAAGAGTCAGCTTGTGAGATTTTGGTTTTATCGGCGATCGTTCGATGGTTACAAACCGGCCAATAAGACTATCCTGGATTCGAGCTGAGATATTCTTGATGTGGCTGTGCTCCAGAACCATCGAGTGTTCGATCTCGCTTCCCTCCACGGTCACGTGATGGTAGATGCTTGTAAAGGGCCCAATATAGCTGTTAACAATGCGACTATCTTCACCGATAATTGCCGGCCCCCTAATGACGCTGTTTATGATCTCCGATCCATGCTCCAGGGTAACCCGGCGACCAACTTTGCTGTCCCGGTCGACATAACCATGGACCTCATGGTTAATCTGCTCAAGAACCAGGTCATTGGCTTCCAACATATCTCCTGGTCTTCCAGTGTCAATCCACCAGCCCGTGTGAACATATGGATGAACCTTTTTCCCCTTATCGATTAACCACTGAATTGAGTCGGTTATCTCCAATTCACCTCGCCAGGAAGGAGCAATCGCGTTTACAGCATCGATGATTGAGTTATCGAACATGTAAATTCCGACCAGGGCAAGATCGCTCGGTGGAACTTTAGGTTTTTCAATCAGACGATCTATGGTCCCGTCATCACCTAACACGGCAACACCATATTGCTCCGGATGATCAACCCGTGTTAGAACAATTTGGCTGTTCCATTCACTGGTAGAAAACTTAGAAATCAGCTGACTTATGCCGCCTTCAATGACATTATCACCCAAAAACATGACAAAACGATCGTCGCCTAAGAAATCAGCAGATATTTTTACTGCATGGGCCAATCCAAGCGGGTCCTCTTGGGATATGTACGTTATCGATACATCCCACCGTCTGCCTCGACCAACCGCTTCCTTGATCTCATCCGCAGTATCGCCCACCACGATGCCAATCTCACTAATCCCTGCATCTTTAATAGCTTCGATGACGCGAAACAGAACAGGTTTATTGGCTACAGGGATCAACTGTTTGGCGCTGGTGTAAGTTAGGGGATAAAGGCGAGTACCTCTACCTCCACTTAAAATCAATCCTTTCACGTTACTCCTCTCCGGGCATATGAGAATCTAGTCGAATTGATTTTAATCCATCAAACAACGAAACCAAAATCTTCTCCCTTACGGCACAGCTATGATCAATCAACTGCCTGAAGAAATAGTTCATCGCCAGGTTCTCAGCTTCTATTACAAAAGGACTGCTTTCCGGGTGGCCTGCATTTATGTTAACATATGCGGACATGTTTGAAACAGTTGTGATTTATTCAATGTGTCTCAAGTAGGTTCAGGAAAATGACCAAAACGGTCAAGATGATCCTTCTGCCCATTATCCTCCTCTGGGTGATAATTGTCATCACCGGTTACTATTGGGGACACCAATTTGTTCTTATTCCACCACTTGTTGGAATTGTTCGCTCACTCATTCTCCTGGTTATCAGTCTGCTGTTCTTTATCACTGCCCTTGGTCTTGGATGGATAGCCGTTGGACCATTGGGCTTATCCTTCGAAAATCGATTTGAAGCCCCAATTATTTCGACCGGCCTCGGTCTTTGTGTAATGTCCTTGTTAGTTTTGGCCTTAGGAATAGCAGGTTTGCTGAATCCGAAACTATTTTGGCTGTTAATACTCCTCGGAACAGTGATGACCATCTTCTCTCTCGCGCGTGAGCACCGGCGAAGGCCTTTCGCCTTTAAACTAGAACTAAGTGGTCTAAAAGGCATTGATTATTTCTTTTTAGCATTTATTGGATTAACTCTTCTGATTGGAATACAGCTTGCCCTTGCTCCGCCAGTCGCTTGGGATGGCCTTACTACCCATTTGGTTTTTGTTGAGGAGATTTTAGAAGCTGGCAGGCTTCAACCAGTTGCAGTAACGCCAGGTCGCTTTGCCGGCCATATGCTCTTTATCTGGGGCATGGCTCTCGGGGGAGATATCCTTCCTCAACTAATTAGTTACGGCATGGGTTTGCTGATGGTCGCGGCCGTTGCTGTCTTTTCCCATCGATATTTTGGGATCAGGCTGGCAATTCTGGCGACAGCAATTTTTGTTTCAGTTGAAGTATTCATCCTTAATGCAGGTTGGCCTTACCTCGATGTACCAGCAGCTTTTTTTGGCTGGTTGGCGGTCATTTGCTTGGTTAATTGGCAGCGTTTTCGAACTTCGTCCAGGTTCTGGTTGTTGTTATCTGCCATCTTCGCCGTCTTTGCCAGTCACACTAAATTAAACGGACTGTTCGTTTTTCCGGTGATCCTCATTGGATATTTACTGGGTCTTTATTGGAACCGGCATGAAATGAGGCGGCGCATTATCGACGGCTTCATCGCCTTTGGCGCGGCAGTAATACTCTCTTTAATCTGGAGCGCGGCTGAAGCTGGCCAGACTTTGGGAGGTGCGGCCTCGTTAGGCCTAATTCCACCTCAGGCTGCCGCCATTCCAAACAAGCTGCCAGGGCTTGATAGTTTTGCCGCAAAATTAGGCACTTATGCCAAGGTATTGTGGGAGATGACTATCATTGGCCAGCAGGGCGCTGTTATCTATGATGGGGCTATTACTCCTCTTTTCTTGGTCCTGGTCCCATTCCTTTTCTTTTTTAGAAAGAAACCAAGAGTAGTTATTTTTCTAATGGTCGCTGCCCTGACCGAATTGGCTGCCTGGCTGATATTTCCCCGAGAATATTACCAGAACAGACACCTGATTATTGCCTATCCGATATTTAGTGTATTGGCTGCCTATGTCATAAGTCGCCTGGATGAATTTGATTTCGAATGGTTCACTTTGTCCGGTTTTTTCCGACTTCTTCTTATTCTCATTTTTTCTCTGCAGCTCTTATCATTCCTTGTGTGGTGGGAAAGCTTAAATCCTTTACCCTATTTGCTTGGTCTGCAATCACGGGACCAATATTTAGCATCAAATCTAAACAGCGGCTCATCACCTGGCTATTACGATATGATGAAAGTTATTGACGAGAACCTCCCGGAGGACAGCGTCGTCGGCATGGCATGGCCTGAGCCAAGGTTATATTACTGCCCTGGTACCTGTGTTCGTTTTCCCTTCGCCCGGGCAAGATCCGCTGAGGATATGTTATCAGCAGCTGAAGAGAACGGACTGACTCATGTTCTAGTTAGCCAGCTTGGTATCGAATATTGGTTGGATTTTTACGAGGATAGTGGAGCAAGAAGAGAGGACCGAAAATTATATCAAAGCGAATTATCAGATTTTACCAGCAGGTACGGTCAATTGATCCATAATCAAGATGATTCGTTTTATTTATATCGATTATCTTTGAAGGGAGAAGGAAACCAGTAACCCAAAGCCGGGTAATTGTGCATCAATTTTGACTGCCGTAATAACTCCCGATTCCACTGTCCTTTGGCGCATTAGTTAGGGCTGCACCGATAATTCGAACGTTGGCTTTTTCTAACAGCTCTTTGGCCTTCTCGGCATGGTCGCGGCGGGTTTTTCCAGCGCTAATTACCATCAGAACACCATCCGCCTTCGACCCAAGGACTGTAGCATCGGTAACGGCAATGACCGGAGGGGCATCGAACAATACAACATCGGCCGTTCCAATCAAATCAGCGATGATCTGATCCATGCGCTTTGAACCCAACATATCAGCTGGGTTTGGCGGTAAGGGACCGCTAGCAAGAAAGGCCAGTCCTTCAACCTCAGTCTGTTGTAGAGAAGGATGACCGCCCTCATCAAGAACTAGATTTGTAAGCCCCGGTTCCCTGTTTAAGCCAAGCAGCGTGTGAAGGCTAGGACGTCGAAGGTCACAGTCTACAAGGATGGTTTTTCGTCCCCCCTGGGCAATGGTTACTGCCAGGTTGGCAACAGTCTCGCTTTTCCCCTCATCTGGAGCCGCGGAGGTTACCACCAGCGTCCTAAGAGGCCGGTCGAGGCTTGAAAAGGAGAGATTTGTTCGCAGCGCCCTGTATGCTTCACTAATTGGCGAACGTGGATCTGTAAGTGTTATTAATCCCATAATGATCTTTTCTTTCTTAATGGTAACTTCAATTCTACTGGCCCGGAATTGATCCAATAACCGGAATTTCGAGATATCGTTCGATATCTTCACTTCTCTGGAAAACGCCTGACTCAATCCATTCCAGGGCCAGTACAATAATGATCCCGATAAGCGCGCCAAAAATCCCCGCGGCGACGGTGTTAATCATCGTTTTCGGACGATCTAATCCCGCCCGGGGATCGTCGATGAATTCGGCATCAACTCGATCCTCCTTCCGTTGGGTAGCGTTGTCATCAACGCGCCATTGGATAAAGGTGTTGCCCCAAGTGCGAGCGACATCATTCGCCAGATCAGGATTGGTGTTTTCCACATTGAGCTGGATGACAAAGCTGGATTCGTCGGAGGCCACTTTAAAGTCAGACAAAAGCTGATCTGGCGTTAGATCAAGCTTTAGCTCATCAATCACTTTTGCTGCTCGATAGCTGCTGTTTATCCATTGAACGTAGCCCCTTAGAAGCTGCTTGGCTGCCTGAGCCTGGCCAAAGTCAGTCCGTGCAGGTTGGACAAGAATACGAAGAGTGGATTCATAAACCGGTGTTTGCAGCTTGCTAAATCCAAAGGCGGCCGCCGCGGTTAATACTGCTACGAGGATGATGATCCAGCCTCGTTGTTTTAGGATTCGGCCGTAATCACTTAATTCCATTCGATGAATCTTTCCTTCACTATCGATTCTTAAAGATGCGGCCGCCCGGTCCAGGAATGGCGCCCAGGATGTTTAGACCTATCGCTTCAACCTCGCGGCCATCTTTGATAGTTGGATCAATATAGTCAATAAAAAGGGCCAATACTACTCCAACGGCTAAAGCTAGTCCGATACGAAAAGGTAGGTCAAGTTGGTTGAGGATGCCAGGGGAAACGCGATTGACGATTGGCTCATCAAGCTGCACAAGTTCGGCCGTTTCGCCTCCCAACTGCGGAAGACCCTGGTTGTTTTCATTAATAAGCACAACAGCTGCCATATCTAAAATCTTTTCTAAAATGACTGGATCGTTAAATGTAAGGCTCAACGTCAGAATGCTGCGGCCATCATCGGCAACGATTCCAGCTTGAATCGACTGGGCTGGAACTTCGATTCCCTCTTCCCTCAGGCTGTCGCTAACCAATTCAGCGAATTGGCCGCTCCGCACCCAGGTTGACAGCGTATTTACGATATATTCCGACGTCTGCCAGTTGGCCAGCCGTTCCTCATCAGAATCAACCGCCAGCGGAGATGGCGCCTGGCCAGCAATAAATCGAATGCCAGCATTGTAGCTTGGTTCTGGTCTATTGTAAGTTATCAAGCCGATAGCCAGTACGATGATCGCTGGTATTAAAACTACCAACCATCTGCGTTTGAGAATTCGCCAATATGCCCGAAATTCCATATATTTACTGCTCGATGTCCATTTTCATCTCGATAAAATCCATCAGCTTTTGCTTAAATACCTCAGTGTCAAACATCAAAGCCTGTTCTCTTAGCCTGGACACATCGACCGACAACGGATCAAACTCCTCGACTGCATTGATAATAGCATTTACAGATTGTTCAGCAAATAATCGTCCTGTGTCCGCTGTAACTGTCTCAATCGCTCCGCCAGCTTCGTAGGCAATAACCGGCCTCCCTGCAGCCATGGCCTGGATGGGAGCTATGCCAAAATCCTCTTCTCCAGGGAACAGAAACGCCCGGCATCTGGCCATGAGATCAGGCAGCCTGTCATCGTCAACATATCCTAAGAAAGTGATGTTTGACTTTGCCATCCCCTCTAACCTCTGGCGGTCCCGGCCTGCGCCAGCAACAATCAGAGGTCTTTGGATTATGTTAAATGCTTCAATCAATAAGTCGATTCTTCTGTATGGCACCAGGCGGCCCACGATCAAATAATAGTCCTCAATTTTCGTCGCCGGTTCGAAGCGACCGGTATCGACCGGTGGGTGAATAATAGTCGAATCCCGCTGGTAGACACTGGCGATACGCCGACGGACAGTATCTGATATGGCGATGAAATGATCAACGCGATCGGCCGCCCGGCGATCCCATTTTCTCAGACCAATTAAAAACGGCTGGAGTAGCAGCCTGACTGGCCGGCTGATATTCTCCTGTTCTACGTATTGATGGTAGCGCCAAACATATCGCGTGGGAGTGAGGCAGTAGCAGATGTGTTTGGTCTCTTTATCGCTGATGACGCCATGGCAAAAGCCGCTCTTATTACTTAGAATTAAATCAAAATCATTCAGGTCGAATCGTTCAAAAGCCAGCGGGTATAGCGGAAAATAGATTTGCTGGCGACGGTAAGATAAGGGAAGCCGGTCTATGAATGAGGTGTGTATGTCCCACTGCTGCCAATGGTCAGGCATCCTATCGGCCGCGTAGAGCGAAGTGAAAATTGGCGCTTCTGGAAACAGCTCAACCAGGACCTCTAAGACATCTTCGGCCCCACCGATTTGATTCATCCAGTCGTGAACCAGGGCAACTTTCATAGTTCACGAACCTCTCCTCTACGGATAAGAAAAATAAGGGGATTCACCTGATGACCAGAACTATATGCCTAGCCTTTCCATTCGAGCAGCTAACTCGGCCTCTACTTCCAGGTCATACATGGCGCTGTCCAATTGATTGTCAAGGCTGTTGGCCTGTACCTCCCATGATGCATCAGCGTGATCCAACCTCCTTCGGATGTTTTCCGCGGCCGAAGAAATTTCCTGATCGCCGTAGCCCATGAGCGCATCTAGCGATTTCATCGCCTTAGTTGAAACTTCTTTAGCTTTGGCCAGCTGCAACAAAAAGGCAAGCTCCTCCCGCTCTTGTTTTGCGACAGCTAATCGACCTTCTAACTTGATTCTCACATCAGCTAATTGTTCCGCCGCAGCAACCTGTCGTTCCAATGAGCCGTCATAAGCCTCGATCAGGTCAAGGGTAGAAGTCAGCTGTTTTTGGGAGACCATGGCCTCGGTATTCCGGCCGTTTTTCAAAAATTCATCAACCAAAAAATCGAGTTCGGCCGCTTTATTGGCCAGCTTTTCTCTTCTTCGTTTGGTTGTTTTGACCTGGGCAATCATGGGCGTTATGGTGTTCCTAAACTCTTTGAGCTCTCTCTCCCCCTGGCGGATGTAATCATCATAAACCGTTAAATCACTTTTTTGTATTGCTTCATTAGCCATTTCATGAAGCGTCGCCTGCACCAGAGTACGTAATTTTTCAAATAGAGATGCCATAGGGAGATTATACCCATCTACTATCCAATGAAAAACGACCGCAGCTTCAGCTAGCGGTCGCTTTTCCAGATAACTCTAGGAGTTCCAGGACCAACCTGGACGTCAGGTATTACCTAGAGATAATCAGCTTTCTTTAATTACGATCTCTTCGGGATCAAAGCTGTTGGCTTTGGCTACTGGCGCTTCTTCCTTCATCAAGATGGCCAGGAGTATGTAAATTATAAATCCCCAGCCTGTGCTTAAAGCCAGAATGACAAAGAATAACCTCACCAAAACAGGGTCTACATTGAGGTATTCAGCTAATCCGCCGGAAACCCCAAATATCATGCGATCTTCTTGCGAACGTAAGAGTTGTTTTTCACTCATTTTTTTAGTTCCTCCAGGTCATTTATCCGTTGTTGTTAATCAATACGCGAGTTAATAAGAAAGGTTGCAACGCTCTTCTTATCAAGCTGTTCAACCCTTTTTCACAGGATCATCCATGAGTTGGTCTTCCTTCTTCTCATTGGTCTCGTCTGGTATCTCGCGGAAGAATAGATTCTTAGCCAGAAGCCAAATACCCGCAGCTATCAAGCCAATTGCTAGAATAATATTGATGCTGCCAAATCCTCCAAAAAAGGCGCCGAAAATGATAAACATGGCCAGGCTAATGATGATTAGCCGGCCACCGTCCTTCAGGCCATTTCGCCAATTACCTTCTAAAGCCTGGCTGATGATTAAACCTACGCCAACAAACCCCGTTATCAATGTCCAGGAATAGGCCCAGGTTTCCCAGGCATCATTGGCATTCTGGTAATACATCATTAGGCCAAGGCCAGTAATGATCGAACCAGGGATGGCTAATCCAGGAGCACCCATCAGGGCGCCGAGAAGAAACAAGCCGCCAATGGCTACTATGATTAGCGGCCATTGCTCTTCAATGTTGAAGTTCGCTGAAAGGTTAGGGAACAGGGGCAGCAGTAAAAAGAAGAGCCCAACTAGAATAAGTATGAGACCGGCAAAAATAGATCCTCTTCTCATGAATTCCTCCGAAACGGATTTTATCTGTATTAATCATACGTCCTTTACAGTATAATGATCTACGCAAGATTAATGTTCAGGTAGCATATTTTTTGTCAAAATTAAGTCTGCTGAAAAATCTCGCTCAAAAATACCGTGATTAAAGTCAAGATTATGGATGTAGAAATCGTCTTGTCCGTTTTTCGTTATTTTTCGATATTAGTCATTCCTGCGAAGGCAGGAATCCACATTCCTGGATACCCACCGAAGTTTATCCTCACGTAGGTGGGGGCGGGTATGACGGCTAATAAACGTAAGATACTCGAGAAAGAAACCTGTGACATCGACATTATCTGATTGTTTTCAGTAGAGCCAACACGAGATATTTAGCGAACAAGATAATTCATCATAACTAGAGCAAAAATAATTTTAGCCCAAATTAAGAATTAGCTCATGAGAAACAAAAATGACTAAGGTGCTCATTCCAACAAAAATTCCCGATTCCCTCGTGCAAAAGATCCTTGGTGTGTCATCACAGATCAGCGTTGATAGGCGAAAAATTGAAGACCGGGAATGGCCAAGAGACCTAATCACCGATGCCGAGATCGTTTATGCGATGAACGCAGTTCCTGATAACAGCCAGGCTCCAGAATTACGCTGGATCCAGCTTCATTCTGCAGGCGTTAATCATCTCATCGATAAACCACTTTGGGATAGCGATGTAAAGATAACGACCACCAGCGGCATCCACGCGCCAAATATGGGCCAATACGTGATGGCCCAGATTCTTTCGTATGCCAACAGGGTTAACCGCTGGTACGACTACCAACGCCAACATGAATGGCCGAAAGGACGTTGGAATTTATTTTTGCCTGACGAGCTTCGTGGTAGAACGATTGGAATCTTGGGCTATGGCAGCCTGGGTAGAGAGGTCGCCCGATTAGCCCGCGGCTTTGGTATGACGATTCTCGCCACAAAGCATAATGCAAAATCTATTGTCGACCATGGATATTCCATTCCCGGAACCGGGGACCCTGAGGGGATGATGGCTGACAGGATCTATCCTACTGAGGCCACTCGTTTGGTCATCATTGAATGTGATTACATCGTTGTTACCCTTCCACTCACACCCAAAACATATCACCTGCTCGACGAGGATTTATTGAAAGCTATGAAGCCAAATTGTTTCCTGGTAAACGTCGGTAGAGGGGAATTAATCAACGAGGCTGCTTTGATTCGGGCTTTAGAAAACGAATGGATCGCCGGTGCGGGATTAGATGTCTTTGAGGAAGAGCCCTTACCATCCGACAGCCCACTCTGGTCCATGTCCAATGTACTCATCAGTCCTCATATAAGTGGCTTTACACCTCACTATGACGACCGGGCCATCGATGTGTTTGTGGAAAATCTTAGGCGCTATCTCAATTATGAACCACTGATTAACTTGGTGGACCGCGACAGCGGTTATTGACCTGGCTGGTAGCCATCGGTATTTAACCACAATCCACGCTGCTGACTTCTCTATCCTCAATATTCTTTACATAAATTAATTTCCTGTAAGAATGTTCTCGAGAATAGTGATTGGCTTTTACACCTTAAACAATATAATTACTCGAGTTATTAAATGAAAGTCAGCTGTTTTCTAAGATCATTTGGTGAGTAAACGTTAGCGGCCGATCG
>BTQB01000015.1:0-18269 GCA_036985655.1 Anaerolineae bacterium
AACATTTTGACCTGCTGGTGGATTACGGGGCATTAAACGACTTGAACGAGGAGGACCGGGACCACTATATGCGGAATGTGCCCCCCTTGGCCCGGCCAGGCGGCCGCTTTCTATTAGGTTATTTTGAAAATAAGTTAGAACCAGGCGAAATCAAAAGCCGCTTCGGCGAGCAGTTCACCATTGAGACGATGCCCGGGGAACCAGACGCACGGGCTTCCTCGGCCGGATTTCGTTACTTCTGGATGACGAGAAAGGGAATGACGTGACGGCCGCCCCTTGACATTGAGTAACGCAAATCTGCACTTTCACTGCTGTCCCCAACCTAATCTAACCATCCAGCGTCGAAATCATCAGGAAATCCTCTTATCTTCTCAAAACAAAGAGGCCGGTTTTATCTGTGTCTCCCCAGATTCGTAGGCCTTGTCAACAGCAAGATCCACCCCTCGCGCTGCTATAACAAACAACTGATCAGCTCGCTCGTTCTCGACACCACCAGCATGGCCCCGCACCCAACGAACTCTACCTCTTGCTCCGCGCACAATATTAATAGCTGTTCCCACAGATCGGCTTTGACGCTTTATCTTCTAGTACCAAATCCTGCTCCACACTTTAGGTTCATAAATGATTTCTCTGTAGGTTGATCCAATGAAAAAGGCATTAATTCCTCCAGATAAGATAAACAGAGTCTGACCTTCCTGCCAATCATACCCCCCCCACACTTGACGTCCTTTCCTTGATTGACTGTCCGATGGTCCCTCTTGTTTTGATTGGTGCATCTGTTTTAACCCGGATTTGCAGGTATTGGTCACTTTTTGGTTGATTTTATTTTTCATCGATCACCATGCCGACTGTGGCATTCAAATTATGAGCTTCTTGCTGAAATCTTCTAAGATGTCATCTACAAATCTCTTAGATTCCTATAAATTCAACCCCATGATAGAATCAGAGTCATCTTTGTTTTTCCTCAGGAGTTGACAGTGAAAACGAATTATCTTGAACTTTCAGAGGGCAGGATTGCTTATGACGACACCGGGGG
Source organism: Anaerolineae bacterium (assembly GCA_036985655.1). Lineage (GTDB taxonomy): Bacteria > Chloroflexota > Anaerolineae > Promineifilales > Promineifilaceae > UBA11865. Next base: position 1,037 of record BTQB01000015.1, read on the forward strand.
TACGGGCGAATTAGTTGTTATGGAGCCCGGTATGGGTGCTCTCCGCTCTGAATATCGCTTTCTTAGGCCTGCGGTGGCAGAAGCCGGTTACCGGGTTGTTACCGCCGATTTGCGGGGACATGGCCAGTCAAGCGCTGGCTGGCCCGAATACTCGCTGCCGGCCGCTGGAGGAGACATTTTAGCGCTAATTGACCATCTTGATGGCGGGCCAGCCCATTTTATTGGTACTTCCTTTTCTCCTGGGGCGGCCGTATGGGCTGAGGTAGAACGACCTGAAGCATTTCATTCCTCAACTCTAATAGGACCATGGGTACGAGACGCAGAGACCAGCTTCATACAGAACGTGGCGACGAGTCTGCTGCTCACCGGGCCCTGGAAGGTTCGTGGCTGGGGCATGTTTTATAAAACCCTCTATCCGTCCCAAAAACCGGCCGACTTTGATGATTACATGGATAAGCTGTTGACTAATCTTCGCGAGCCAGGACGATTTGATGCCTTAAAAGGATTAGGGTTCAGCCCTAAAGCAGCGTGCGAGGAACGTCTTAAGCATGTGAGGGCGCCGGTACTCATTGTCATGGGTACAAAAGATCCCGACTGGCCTGATCCGGAGGGGGAAGCACAATGGATTGCCAGCCAATTGTCGGGCAAGATCCACCTGGTTGACGGGGCAGGGCACTATCCCCAGACGGAGATGCCCGAATCAGTAACTCCTGCCGTTCTCGCCTTCTTAGAAAAGAATGGACCATCCGCAGCAGCTTATCAAGCCCGGACGCCAGGAAGCTCTTCTTAAAGAACAGATAGGGGTCTGAATGACATTAAACGCCATGTCATTCGAACGAGGAGAGAAATCCATAAGACCACCAAAGTCTGCATGGATTCCTCCCCCTCGATAAAAATAGGGCAATCTCTTCGCAGAATCGGGTCGGAATGACGGTTAACCCCATCCTTCTCCCACAATCCCGGCCGCAACCATTCGGTTACTGATTAGTTTCCACACCAGGACCGTTTCTTTAGTACTCTATTTTTGTGTCCAGATTTTGGGTTATTGGAGCCCAAAACACGATAACCATATTCAAAGGAGATTTCTTATGGCAAAACCACTTATCAAACTTCAACGGGAAACAGCCGGCCTAAAACTATTCCCCATATTCACCATCATGGGATGGCTTTTTGTTGGCTTCAGCATCATCATCGCCGTTGTTGTCCTCGGACCAACTGGTGCTGCTTACTGGGGCAATAGTGCCAAAGCTACAAGAGACGCGGCCATCTTGGGTTCCAGCCTGTTAGGTGACTTAGCAGTTCTTTCAGCATGGCCTAAAATCCTTGCCCCCCTGACATTCCTTGGCGTCGCTTCCTTCATGGTCGGCATCGCCCTGGAATTTGCCGCTATCCCCGGCATTCTCGATCGTCGTATTAGTGTCCTCAAAGAGGCCCTACCTCTCATGGCTAGCAAATAATTTGTGCAACCTGTGACTATAAGGAGAAATTAAAATGGAAAATATGCTTCAAAAAATGATGAAAAGGTTCCCATTGTTCATCGCCATGGGATTAATGATTGTAGTCGTCGCGGTAATCATCGGCGCAGTGACCACGGCCAATGCAGCCGATTACTATGCCATTGATAAAGTTACCCGTGAGACAGCTCAAGAATGGGTAAACTTGCGGGCCAGTGTCGAGAGCACGGTCATCTGGCTGCCTTATTTCAAATTCCTGGGCGTGGCCATGATCCTTGCAGGTATAACGATGGCCCTGGGCGTTATTGCCGGAAAGTTGGAGTTGCTGGGCAAACAAGTCATGAGTTCTGTTCCTGAAAGAGCTCGGGTTGCGGTTCCTGAAAGGCCACGTTCAGTGATGTGGATGCGTATGTTTTTGATGCTGGGCATGTTAGTCATATTGGTTGGCTTCATCGTGTCCTTGGTTACAGCCGGAACAGCCGCGGATCTTTTCTCCAACCCAATACCCGTTATCGACTCGGCCCCCACTGGTTCAGCTCTCCTAAACGACCTGGCCAGCGTTCAATCGACCGAAACATGGCTCGAGGCCTTTAAATTCGTCGGCGTCGCCTTCTTCTTCATAAGCATCGTCAATGGTTTGTCGACCATTATCTTCGCCCTGCAATACCAGAAGAAAGCCATCCCTGAAGTAGTACAAAAACTACCCGCTCAGCCATCACTAGTTCCGTCTCCGGGTGATTAAAAGTTGGTACACGGATTTACCACCGAAGATCTTGGATTGGACTCGTTTTCAAGACCACAGCTTGTAAAGCTGAACATTGTCAAAAAAATTAAATCTTTAGCCGAAATTCAACAATAAACAAGACAGGAGTTACTAATCATGGAAAAAATGCAGAATTCAATGATGAAGCGCTACAAAATGTTTGCAGGACTGGGGCTCATCATCGTCATAATCGCCTTCATCCTCTCCCTTAGCTCAGCAGATGCGACCAGCACCTTCTTCTCAGTTGATAAGGTGACTCGGGAGGCGGCCGCGGCCGGCACTCAAATTGTCGCCGCCAATGTCACCCGGCATGTACTGCCCCACTGGATCCCGTCCTTCAAGTTTTTAGGGCTTGGGATCATGTTAGGCGCCATCACCATGTCACTAGGAGTCATAATTCAAACACTTCGCAGCTTAGGTATTGATGTTATGTCCCTCTGGCCCAAGGAATTGTCACCGGGCGCCCCTGAGAAGCCTCGTTCAGCAAAGCTGTTCCCGATGCTCATGTTAATGGGTTGGATGCTTCTCATCATCGGGCTTATTGCCGCAATAGCCACCAATGGAACTGTCTCAGCGTATTGGGCCAACTCGATATCCGGAGTGCTTAATCCGGCCGAGGCGGGCTCAATCTACCTCGACCGCCTGGCGATAATCAAGGGTGTTAAGCCCTGGTTAGGCGCCCTGCGCTTTGCCGGCATGTCCCTATTGTTCACTGCAATCACAGTGTCCCTGACAGTCATCATTCGTACCTTACAAGGACAGGAGAAAACTCTACGGAACTTCATCCAGGCCCGCACAAGCTAAACCTGGTTCTTTCCTCTCCCTATTCTTAGCCCCTGGCTCCTTATTAGGAGTCAGGGGCCTTTTGATTTAGTATGGAAAACCATATAATTTATCTGTTACCTCGTTTTGGACGTTCTCAAAAATAATCCGCTAAACCATTTTCAGCCGGTCCACTGGGTTAACTGTTTCGCTTCGTATGGAACTAACCACTATTTAGACAGAATACATGCAAACTGCTTCATTTAACCTTTGAGGAACACGCCGTATGGCCGAACACCAACGAATCGAGGAATATCACCAAGGCATCACCAATTGGCGTAAATGGGGGCCCTATTTAAGCGAGAGAGCCTGGGGGACAGTTAGAGAGGATTACAGTCCCCAAGGCGCCGCATGGGAATATTTCCCTCACGATCACGCTCGCAGCAGGGTATTCCGCTGGAATGAGGATGGCTTAGCCGGTATTAGTGACCGCCACCAATATATTTGCTTCTCAATAGCCTTATGGAACGAACGCGATCCCATTTTAAAAGAGCGGCTTTTTGGCCTATCGGGGCCAGAAGGCAACCATGGGGAGGATGTAAAGGAATATTATTTTTACCTGGATAACACCCCCACCCATAGTTATATGAAAATGCTTTATCGATATCCTCAAGCTGCTTTTCCATACGAGGAGCTGGTTGAAGAAAACGGCCGTCGTACCCGGAACGATCCCGAATATGAACTTCTCGATACAGGCGTCCTCGACGATGACCGCTTCTTTGACGTCGTTGTTGAGTATGCCAAGGCTGACCCTGACGACCTGCTGATTCGTATCACCATAAATAATCGTGGGCCCACTGGTGCCAACTGCCATCTCTTGCCCACTATCTGGTTTCGGAATACCTGGGGTTGGGGCTATGAAGCTGGAGCGATGAATGACGTCCCAGAAATGCCCACAATAACGATAGACGACCACCGCGGAGCAGCTTCTTTGGCCCTTAGCCATCCGGCCGCAGGTTCTTATCATTTATATGCTGAAGGATCCCCCCGGCTGATTTTTTCTAACAATGAGACCAATATGGAGCGTCTTTTTAAGAGTGTCAGCGCCAGTCCCTATGTCAAGGATGCCTTTCATCGCCTGGTAATTGATGCCGAAACCAGCGCCGTCAATCCGTCTGAGGAAGGAACCAAGGCTGCAGCCTGGTATCGGGGAGATATTCAACCCGGAGGCGCTGAGATCTATCGATTAAGACTGTCTAATAAACGAATTGAAGATCCGTTCGACAAATTTGATGCGGTTTTTAACAGGCGCCACTCTGAAGCGGACGATTTTTATGAGGCTATTCAAGCCAACCTTTTTGATGAGGAGTCACGGCGAATTCAGAGACAGGCCTTTGCCGGATTGTTATGGACAAAGCAGCTTTATTATTATGACGTTGGACAATGGACTCGTGGAGACCCTGGGCAACCGCCGCCCGCTGAAGAACGCCAGGGTATACGTAATGCAGGCTGGGAACACCTTAATAACTTTGACGTCCTTTCAATGCCTGATAAATGGGAATATCCCTGGTATGCGGCATGGGATCTGGCTTTTCATACGCTGCCCTTTGCCTTAATCGATCCTCATTTTGCCAAGCGTCAGCTTACCCTCATGACTCGTGCCTGGTATATGCACCCTAACGGCCAGCTGCCAGCTTACGAATGGGCTTTTAGTGATGTTAATCCTCCGGTTCATGCCTGGGCTGCTTTGCATGTATATAAAATCGAAGGCCAGCAAACGGGTGTGAAAGATCGCCCGTTCCTGGAAGCGATCTTTCATAAACTGCTTCTAAATTTTACCTGGTGGGTTAATCGCAAAGACGCCGACGGCAACAATATTTTCCAGGGTGGTTTTCTGGGGTTGGATAATATCGGTATTTTTGATCGCTCAGCTGCCCTGCCGGTAGAAGGTCATATTGACCAAGCTGATGGAACCGCCTGGATGGCCTTTTACTGCTTGACCATGCTTGAAATTTCCCTGGAGCTTGCAGAGGATAATCCAGTATACCAGGACATCGCTACAAAATTCTTTGAACATTTTCTGCGTGTGGCCAATGCTATAAGCGATTGCGGCGGCCATGGCCATAGCCTTTGGGATGAAGAAGATGGCTTTTTCTACGATGCTTTACACTCCACCTCTGGCCAGATCATACCAATAAAAGTCTGCTCACTAGTTGGACTCATTCCACTATTAGCGGTAACTGTCTTAGAACCTCATCACTTAAAGCAGTTCCCCGATTTTAACCGCCGGCTTCGCTGGTTTATTGATAATCGACCTGAGTTGAGCGGAAACATGGCCAGCTTCGATTTACCTGGCGCCGGTCACCGCCATTTACTAGCTATCCTCACCCGGGAGAGACTGGTAAAAGTCTTGGCCCGGATGCTGGATGAGAGCGAATTTCTGGCGCCCTTCGGAATACGTTCTATGTCAAAGGTTTATCTGGAGCAACCATATACATTCCAACTCGGTCAGAGTGAATACACCCTCGCTTACCAACCGGGCGAATCCGAGACCCCGCTGTTTGGCGGCAATTCGAATTGGCGTGGACCCATATGGTTTCCGATTAATTATCTGATTATCGAATCTCTCAGAGCGTTCAGCCACTATTATGGCGATGAGTTGACCCTGGAATTTCCAACCGGATCGGGCCAAGAGCGGACACTCGAGGAGATTGCTGACCATTTATCAGAACGTTTACTTCGGCTCTTCTTAAAAGATGAGGATGGTCACCGGCCAATTTTTAGCCGTGACCCAATTTTCCAGGCGAATCCAAACTGGAAGGATTTGATTCTTTTCCATGAATATTTTCATGGGGAAAGCGGCGCCGGTCTAGGCGCCAGCCATCAAACTGGCTGGACGGCCTTGATCGCCAATCTGATTCCAGACACGGGCCGTTAGTCCCAGTGCCAGGCACAGGTTTCTGACGGCCAGTGCCTGGTCAATGATTCAGTGCTTACCGATAATAGGGGCTGGTTAGCCGATAACATTGATGGGCGTTGGACGGTGTTCGTTGAGGCGCCTATAGAGAAATAATCAGACAAGGAGTAATAAATGGAAATCGCGATGGTGGGCTTAGGTAAAATGGGCGGCAATATGACCAAGAGGTTGATTCAGGGTGGTCACCGCCTCGTTGTAAATGCCCGAACCCCGGAATCAATAGCCGCGTCCGTTAAGGATGGCGCGATAGGAGCGAGCTCTATTGAAGAGTTAGTGTCCAATTTGTCCGAACCACGGGCAATCTGGGTCATGGTCCCGGCCGGTGACCCGACCGAGAGTGTTATTAACAAACTTAGCGAACACATGGCCAAGGGCGACATCATCATTGATGGTGGCAATAGCAATTATAAAGACACCGTGCGCCGGGCTGAGGTTCTGGCCAACATTGGCATCCAATTTGTCGACGTTGGCACCAGCGGCGGCATTTGGGGATTAGCGGAAGGGTACAGCATGATGGTTGGTGGCAATGATGCGGCCGTCGAGCATATTCGCCCGGTTTTGGAGACCCTCGCCCCAGCGGCCGACAAGGGCTGGGGCCATGTAGGGCCGGCAGGATCCGGCCACTTCGTCAAGATGGTCCATAACGGCATCGAATACGGATTGATGCAGGCCTATGCTGAAGGTTTTGATATCTTGCGGGCGAAAGAGCAAATGGCTCTGGACCTGCACCAGATCGCTGATATTTGGCGCTATGGCAGCGTTGTGCGTTCCTGGCTTCTGGATCTAACTGCCAACGCCCTAGCCGATGATCCTGAGCTAACCGACATTAAGGGTTGGGTAGCAGACAGCGGGGAAGGACGGTGGACGGTGTTCGAGGGTGTAGATCTTGACATCCCTGCTCCGGTTATTACCCTGGCGCTTCAAATGAGATTCATCAGCCGCCAGGATGAGAGCTACGCCGCTAAACTGCTGGCCGCTATGCGCAATCAATTTGGCGGCCATGCTGTAAAATCTGCTAAGTAGAATTTAAAAAACTTCGGGAGGTAAAAAATATGTTTGATTTTGATGGAAAAGTCGCCATGATAACCGGCGCATCCGGAAATCTAGGTCGCGTGATTGCCAGGGCATTTTATGACTCTGGCGCCAGCCTGGCCATCATCGATCGGCATGAAGATGTTTTGCGTAAGATCTTCCCTGATCTAGTTGGATCTTCCGATTGCTACTTAAGCGGCTGTGCGGATATAACCGATCTAGGTGAGGTTGGAAAGGTGGTCGAGGCTGCTGCGGCTTTCTTTGGCCAAATTGATATTTTGGTAAATACTGTTGGCGGTTACCGGGCAGGCCAGCCTCTGCATGAAACACCAATTAGTACTTTTCAATTCATGTTTAAGTTAAACGCCCAGACGACATTTGTAATCAACCAATGCGTTATCCCTTACATGATTCGCCAGGGAAGTGGAAAGATCATTAATCTAGCGGCCCGTCCAGGGCTATCCGGAAGGGCTAATATGGCCGCTTACAGCGCCTCCAAGGCGGCCGTCATGCGCCTGACCGAGAGCGCTTCAGCTGAGTTAAAAAATCAGGGTATTAATGTAAATTGTCTGCTGCCTGGAACCATCGACACACCACAAAATCGGGCGGCCATGCCGGATGCCGATCCCAGCCGGTGGGTGACGCCCGAATCCCTGGCCAAGGTCATCCTCTTCATGACATCGGATGCCTCCAAGGACATCCATGGCGCGGCCGTTCCAGTTTATGGGCTGACCTGAGGAAACGGCGAGGATCTATCTATTACTGACAATCGGGGTGAAGGCGCGGTGTAGGTCGCTAATTATCAATTTAACTGGATGCACTGATAGGACATCTTTTACAACACCGATATCCAGGGTAGCCTTGATTGTTATACTTCCCAGATCATAAGTGCCGTCCCTAAGGCCCGCTGTGGGAACAGAAATTGTAATCGTAGAGGGGGTATCTTCGGTAACTACCCCAGACGAAGATGAGAAACCAATTCCCGGTGGAAAGTTTGCTGTCCAGGTAAATGAGCCGCTTCCTGCATTTCTTATGGTTATTACTCCCGTAGCATTTTTTGGGTCCCCGGTTTGATGCAATAGCACAATGCTTTTAGCATTGACATCTAGTTGAGGTTGAGGAAAAACACCGGTACGGTTCGCGGCAGTCTTAAACATCGGCCAGTCGCTTTTAGCTGAAGAACGTTCTATATCCCAGAGAAATATTTTATTATTAGTGGCGACGAGCTCTAGATTTCCGTCGTTGTCAATATCATCCACCGCTGGCGTATTCAAAATGATGCCCTGAGCGTTGTAAATAGGGTTACTATTATTTGGATAGTTGCTGCCGGTCAGCTGCCTGCCGTCACCGTCGACTACATTAATTGCCCAGCCCTGTCCAAAGATAATTTCCATCTTCCCATCACCATCGTAATCAGCGAGGACCAGCCCTTTTATAACATCGAATGGACCGCTGTTATTACCGATGAAATCGCGTGGCGTCATGGGAAATCCGCTAACTTTTTGGCCATTAATGTGCCAGGCGTAAACCTTGTTATCGGCCGCGAGAACGACTACTTCAGGCTTGCTGTCCCCTGTGATATCTCCAATTGACGGGGACATCACTACACTGCCCCCTGTAACTTTTCCACCTTCCCAGCCGGGCAGATCATTCCCCTGGTGGTCGAACCCATACAACCTGAATCCGTTGGTCGGGTGATCGGGGCTAAACCTGTAGTAGAAGTTACCTGTTCCAACAAATATTTCGTATTGTCCATCCTCGTTGACGTCAGATACAGCTGGAGATGAGCTGATTATTTCATGGAAATATTTGGGGAAGCCAGGAAGCGTTTTTCCGAAACGATTAAATGCGTACAAAGATCCACCACAATATCCCTCGGCCCAGCCATCCGGCAAGGTATAAGGGCAGGTCCAGCCACCAGCATTACCGCCCCACCGGGCGTCGAAATTTCCTTCCGCGGTGCCAATAATAATGTCTAAGAAGCCGTCTCGATCCAAGTCAGCCAGCGCTGGCGACCCCCAGGTATTGTCTGCAAGCCGGCCAATTAAATTGTTCCATGTTGGAAATCGATCGCGGAGAGCGCTATCAGGAGGAAATCCCTTTACCAAACTGCCATCATGATGCCAGGCATAGATTCTTTTATCGAATCCTGCCGCCACGATTTCAAGATCGCCATCATTGTCCAAATCGCCAACAGATGGGCTGGATACGATGGTGTCGCGGCAGCCAGCTGGTGAAGTTTCCGAACCAAGAGAGAAGAAGGGCCAGCCTGGTTCCACTTTGCCAAGATGATTAAGGACTATCAGGCCTCCTTGCGTACATACCGATGGATTTAATGTTCCAACCCCAACAATAATCTCCGCAAATCCATCATTATCTATGTCCTCAACGGCTGGTGATGAGTGAATTTCATTGGTTCCCGGCGCCATTCCAAAGTAGGGGGCGATATCCGTGTCCCACAATTTAGTACCATCCATTCGGAAGACGACAATATGCCCGTTATTTGTTGCCAAAACGATGTCGATCGCCTGATCATTATCGATGTCCGCAAAAACCGGCGACCCATAGCTGCATGCCGTGTTATTGGTACCCGGGCATTGATCGGCCGGCAGCTCTCGCATCCAGGTTGGTGGGGAAAATCCTAGACCCGCTCCAGCTTTACGGCCGGCAGCAGCTAATATCAATAGCACGATCATCAACAATCCAGCACTCGCTAAGGCTTTCTTAGGCGATATGGGGCCAGTCATGGTTAATCTTCAACCGGTTTGACTGGATTAAGCTTCTGATTGAGGGTGGACGCTATCCTATCAGTTGGCTTAAACCTAGAGCTGCTCTGAGGATATGAATATAAATCTCTCGTCACGAACCTTGCCTCTTCTCACTCTGCAACCTTCTATGGTGGCATTAAGCGATCAACGACCACTAGGGAAACGCCAGCATAATCGTATTATCCGCGTGCTTTACTTACTCCGAATGATCCGGAGCGATTCTTAAATTTCTGACTTGATGGATGCCCAAACCTACCTGGTAAACGCTCACGGCAATGCAGATTTCACAATTGCCGCTGGCAAATCTTGTTCAACCCGATCCAGACAACGCTATTTATCCCGGAGATAAATTTATAGTGCAGTTTCTCAAGCTGCTCCAGATGCTGGACCTTGAGGTAGCATTATATTGATAATGGACTATCAGTCCAGAACCATTGGACAAAGGTATAGATCCTAACTGTGCCTTGGTCTAAGGAGAATCCGCTTTAACTTTGAGGAAAGGAGGTTAACCTGATGTCTAATCTCAGCTTTTGACCTAGTGTTGGGGAAAGTTTATCCGAATAGCAAAAAAGATTAAAGGTTGATAAATTATTACTGAAAATGGCTTGGAGTTATTAGAACAGTAAGCCAGATGGTCAGGCAAACAACAGAGACATAAACAGGGGCTTTGTTCAAACGACCCAAAACGGGGGCCAAGTTAACACTGAGCAACTTCACTCAGGCCAGAGGGTGTTAGTTAATCGAATGTTTTGGGGTAACTAGGCTGTTTCTTTCCCTAGTTCTCCCTTAAATTCGATTTCTAACTGATTATAATAATTCAGCGATCGTTCCGGATATTCCTCTGAGTGACTGATTTGACTCGAGAGCATGCTCGCGGCAACTACTAAGGACGCCGAAAAAAACATGAACAGGAAAACAATGCCAAATATGATGATTGTAATACTCATACCGAATAATCTTCCCAAATGTCCTTGCTGACAGAAGCAGGGTTTAATGGATAAACATTAATAAGCGATCCACAACTATAGTAAACGTTTGGACCCTACGCTGTCACCAGTACTATTCGGCTAAAATTACTGCGGCTGGTTTACAATCTTCATATGATATTTACATAAGAGTATCACATTATGTTTAGAGTGCAATAATAGAAATTGCAGGGGTAAGAGGGCGCTATCTCTGGTGGAAGGCGTTCACCACTTTGCTCAACTTAATTGTTTTATACAAACTAACTTCGCTGCCGGAAAATTTTCACGGAAAGTTTATATGAAGTAGTACGTTAGGCCCAGATTCATTAATATTGCTGAGAAAGCGCTTTCAATGACGGTCAGGGGCGAGATGATCGATAGGTTCTAACTACTAACAGGATAACTGCGAGGAGTAAGAACGCCACCGGTATCATCACAAGAGCCCATTTGACGATGGGATTATCAATGTTGAATAGGCCCGAGTTCTCAGCCGGTTGGTTATTTGTTGCGTTGCTTATATCTGAGGTTGGGCTTGGGGTCGAGGTAACAAGGGGTGTAACATCCGGAGAAACAGTCTCCGCTTCTACTGGTGGAGTTTCAATTGGCTCTAGACTCGATGGCACAGTCGCAATTATCAAAGGTTCATCTAGGAGTTCCACATTTCGCCAGGTTGAGAAAAGAGAGATATTCTGCTGCTCTTCATCTGGTCCAATTGTTTGACCGGAAAATAAAGTAGCAAGCAGTTGATCGGGACCAGGTGCAACATCTACTTCGTTTGAAGATGCCCCTTCAATCATCGCGGCCGGGATTTTGACACTCTCTTCTGGCGTCCAGATGCTCCCATTCCAGACCGTGTGGTTTAATGTATTATCACCAATTTCAATTACATGCAATTGGCCGCTGGAATCAGCTGCCACCCCCACAGGATTAACGCTATTGACCACTCTTGACTTACTGCTCCAATTTTGTCCGTTATCTAACGAATACTGGTGGAATAAAGCACCACCTGCATCGATCTTCTCCTGCCAGAGCCGATGGATTGATCTATCAAAGTAAATCAAATCGTTCCAGATAACGGGAGTTTCATCAACCAGTTCTGGCTCTTGAAAGGTAATCCCTCCATCCACTGATCGAGAATAATACAAGGCCTTTGACGTGACAAGCCCCTCACCGGCTTCAATATCCAGCTCGGTCCAGAGTATATAAACGGTCCCGTCTTCGGAGACCGAGATGCGTGGGGGGCCCACCACCTGCCACCCTGCTTCCGCGCCATTGAAAACCTTGGTAGGCGGTGCCCAGTTTTTACCTTCGTCCGCTGACCAGGTTAGATAGACCCCCCTGTTTTCATTAAAGGGAATTGTATAGGCGATGTAATAAACGAGACTTTGATTATCCAGCGCAATATCGAGGTCGCTAATATTGATCTCTGGAGAGGGAAGTTGTAAGGGAGTTGACCAGTCGGCCGGTAGTGTGGCCCTGTCACTACTCGATTGGCTGAAATAGGCGGCGCCCGTTCCTTCAACCCAGCCCACTAACAATCGATCGTTAGGGCCGATAACAACTCGTTGTCGAAGAATATCGTCATCTGCTGAAGCCAGGACAGGGATAGGCGGGGTCCACTGATCGTCTTGGCTGCGCGCATAATAAATCACCCTTCGGCGATCCCCATCTTGACTCCAAAAAGCGTGGATTCTCCCTTCGGTGTCAGCAACAAGCTGAGGGTAAGACAGGGCAGAAATACCATCTGCAATCTCAATGGGTTCGGTCCAGGCCTCTTCTGCTGGAAACCAATCCTCAATTTCTCCTATATTTCGTGATGTCTGCCAGATGTCGGCCGTTTGACCTGACGATCCCGAGCCACAGCCAACCATCTGCAGCTGGCTTTGATCCAGGACTCCTATCTGCTGGCAGCCAAAATCCACCACCCTATAGGTTACTGGATGGATGAATTCATCCATCTCTAGCGGCTGTGGATCGCTCCATCGATTGTCGTTCCAGGCCAGGAGATAGAGTTTGTCTTGAAATGACATATACAGTAGGACGAGGTCATCGGCTAAACCCACAACATCATTCTGATCCGGGCAGCCTGAAAAATCTTCTAACATCGCGGCCGCTTCCTGCCAACTTTCCCCGCCGTCATCAGACGATTGATAGTACTGAGAACAGATATCGAAGCCATGTCCTGCTTGCCATATCAGAAGAACACTGTCATTTGTGGTAGTAACCAATATTTTTGATGGGCCAACAGCTCCAAGAGCATCATCGGGTTGGCGCTGATCGATTATCACCGGTTCACTCCAACTGTTCCCGCCGTCCTGGGAGCGAGCCAGGAAGACTTTCTCCTCAGCTCTATTGTCCCAGGCAACAAAGATAGTTGAGCCGTCACCTTGAGAGCCAACAGCCAATTGAATGTTGGCCTGCTCCCTGGGCATGTTTTGGAAATAGGCCGAACTATAAAGTAATGACGGGCCTGTCCATTCAAATGCGCCTACTTCAAGATGTCGATGGTAAACACCTGCGGGCAAACCAGCATCGCTTTGATTACTGATGTAGCTGAGTTTGACGTTGCCACGATTGTCAACTGCTGCTGAGAAATTTGCTACAAATCTTGCTAGTTGCTGTTGTGGCGACCAGGCTTCGAAGTTCGTGATTTCGTTAATAGGTACCTGGCTGTAAAACAATGTGTCCTCGCCGTTAAGCCAGAATGCATGAATCAGGCCTCGCGGGTCTGCAAATAAGCGAGGTATAAATAAGGGCATAGGAGCTTCTGGGTCTAAGTCTATAAAAATCGAGCGCGTGCCGAATGGGACTTCAACCTGCACTGGAATGGTCCAGGCATTGTTAATTCCCTGGGAATAATAATAGCTGTTAATCGCCTTATCTTGCCAAAACACATGCGAAACGCCTCTTGTGTCAATCACCACACGTGGTTCGATGGCCGAACCAGACATGGACAAATTGAGTGGATCCGCCCAGTCCGTCTCCGACTCCTGGCTGACAACTCGTGGTACAGCCCAAATGGTAAGCAAGATTAACAAACAAAGTCCTGCAACGATCTTAAAAATGCGATTCAAAGTGCTCTACCTTTTATGGCTCATCATTTTATGGGCAAACTGTACATTATTTGTCAGAATCTGGGTACCATCCCATTGGTACACCCCGCCGTTTAGAAGCAACCTTGAATTTTTCTAACAGGATTCCGCACCTTCCTTATCTTGCTCCTCCCGAAATTTCCGGTCAGCCCGTTCTACTAAGGTCTCTAAGGGTACCTTGTCATGAGACAGTTTTTTAGGAATTCTCCCTTTAATGTAATCAAAAAAGTTGCTCTGGCGATGATTCCTCGCCCCATGCAGAGCCATGGAAAGGACAACTGCTGCGCCAATCTTCTTACTCGATTTCTCTTTGGCTGGCCTAAAGCCTCGGGCGATTCGATCGTCACTGCGTTAAAGATGTGTTCATTTAATTTCGGATGGTGGTCATTTGCGAAATCCTAAAGCAGAGCACAATTACATCAGCGCCTTCCGTAATCCTTTGGATTTCATATAAATACTGCAGTTCTAAACGGACAGCCAGGCAAATGTAAAGCTCACGTTCATTTGCTAGAATTGATCTATAAATCCACAAGGAGCAGAGCGGGAGGCTCAGCCCCTACACCCCACCAGGCTATGCAGGTCTTAGCACTTTCCTATCCCAACAGCTCGGTTACGCAAGCTGTCTGGTATAATTCGTGGAAGTAACCAAAGTGATGCCAACAAAATATATTCGATGACGGATCAAGCGGTGGCAAAAGACAATTTTGTAGATACAGCAGCCCTGATCTCAACGCTTGCCCAACTTGATATTCATTATTTGCGATCGCCGTCCTACACCGAACCCTTACCGCTGGATCCAGATCGCGTTATTGCTGAATTGTCACAACACCCTGACCCCCGCTTGCGGGAGGCGCTTATCCCGCTATTCTTACGCCACCCAGAACTCTCTAAACATGTGCCACATTTAGTGGGCAAAATGTCCCCAGCAGCCGGCGAGAGGTTGCAGCATATGTACACTGCGGCCGTTTACTTACAACGGCTTTGGCTGGGAAAATTGGAGATGTATCTTGGACCTTTGCCATCGTTGCCAGACTATTATGGCCAATCGTTGTGGGAGCTCCCGACCCCAGAAGATCATTATGGCGAAGCTGGTTTACGTGCCCTGGCTGACCATTTCCAGACTAAAACCGGTGACAACTGGTTGAGCACCTATCAAACAACCATGCTGCATTTCTTACACTACCTTCGACTGGATGCCAATGGTTGACATCACCTCGCAAGTATTACGTGACTTTTTAAATCAACTGGCTCGTTGTTACCGCTTCCCGGGACGTCTTTATCTGGTGGGTGGCTCCTCTTTGGCTCTAGCAGCCGCCAAAGTTAGCACCCTGGACATCGATCTCCAATTTGATGTGCCCGCCGAACATCGCGAAGCGTTCATCCATTGTTTGCGGCAAATAGGTCAACAAAGTCAATTGTCGATTGAACAGGCATCACCCGATCAGTTTATCCCTTTGCCTCGGGGATATCGTGACCGTCACCAATTCATTGGCCGATACGGCTCGATTGATGTCTTCCACTTTGATTTCTATTCGGTAGCCCTTAGCAAACTTCACCGTGGAAACGAAAAGGATTTTGCCGATGTGATTGAGATGGTGCGGCAAGGCCTTATCTCTTTAGACCAGCTCCGCGGGTACTTCCATGAAGTATTGCCACAGCTCGACTCTTTTGATATCAGCGCGGACGCTATTGATTTCGAACGTAATTTTTCTTTATTTGAACAACGGCTGGCCCAGAATTAATTAAGGCCAGGGCCGATATGGCAATGCCTAGCGACGAACAACGGATGGCCAGGGAAGAGGCAGCATACTAGGCTATGTATGAAGAACTTAAAGCCTAGTACGCAGACGAATACGTGGCCATATTAAAAGGCCAGCTGATTGACCACGGTTCGGACGATCTCGTCCTTTTGAGCCGTCTGGACGCTCAATATCCCGACGATATCGTACTGATGCGAAGGGTTTTGACAAAGCCGGAACCGGAACTACTCATTCGTGCACCTCGCCTGATCGGTGACTAAAAATACCAGCAAGCTACGAGTACGACTAAAGTTATAAACCGTCTGTGCCGATAGCTTTTATGCCAAAGATCTCATTGGCAGGTCCTGTTCAGGTGGAGAATTGGACCACCAGATATCAACCTTGCACATCATAATGCCGAGATTCATCTCAATTATCCAGGCGTCGGCAACGGCCGATTTACGAAAGAACAGGTATTGTCCACCTTATCCTACGGTTATCATTAGCAGATCATCCAACAACGAAGTCTGAACGACATCCCACCCACCATAAAGGCTTGGTTGTAAGCGGAATTGGGATTCGATCTCTTTCTGCTCATCATCACACTGCCAAGTGATAACGGCCGTTAGAGATCCTTCATCTTCCCCCACCTGCGTTTCGATTGGCTTGACATCAATATGATTACTGACTGGCAGCCGGCTCCAAACAGCTTCCAGCTTCTGCGAAAACTCAGCCGCAGTAATCGGCCTTCCCGCGGTGTCGAAAAGCAGCTGCTTCTCCAAACCCGGCAGGAAATACTCTCGTTCCTGCCAAAATACATCTTGTACAAAGTTCTCCACCCACATTTGCAAATCATATTCCGGCGTCGCGGCCGGAAAATGGGAGATCATGCCCTCAATACGTATATCGTCCGTTTCCTCGTCCAGCAATTCGTCGGTTATGAAACGATAAGCCGCCAGATCATCCCATTCCCCCATGAAGTCTACTGCTATCCCATGATCAAATAATAAATCCAGCAGGTTATCGAGTGCTTCCTCCAGCGCATGCTGGGGAATCTCCTCCACAGACTGGAGAGACGGGTTGCCTATTCGTTCCCGCACTGTAATACTCTGCGCATCTTCAAACTGGCGCTCAAACTCCAGGATATTATCGAGAAAATCGTTTTGCACCTCGAGGGAAAGCCTGGGATCAGTGTACTCATAAGTCATCCCAAACTCATCACGCAACTGTTCTCGTTTTGACTGCGCCAACGATTCCTGAATTTGCCGCCTGATTTCATCCAACGAATGATTATCTAGCAATTTAGCCTCGAATTGAATCTGCGCTGATCACAGAAGCTAATCCCCGTAAGGGTCCCAACTCATTTCGCCGGTCTCTTCATCGATGTCCGGGTATTGGGGCGGAGCCTGACCATGATAATCCATAATTCTAGGATAATCCGCTTTGGGCGCCAGTACATTGATAGCTAAAACAGTGACATCAAACTCATGGCTGTCGCCATAATCAAAGAAGTATAGGAAGATTTGACCTTCATGTAAGTCTAGTTGAGCCATTTGTACGTGATGCGTGTGTAAGGCGGTGTCTGACCAGGGACTGCCGATTTCACTGTTATGATCTGTCACGTCGCCACTGAGATAGAAGGAGTAAAGGTGGTCATCCCACCAATTATAAGCAGATTGAA
>BTQB01000016.1:0-17832 GCA_036985655.1 Anaerolineae bacterium
ACAAGGATTTGACACAAGCGGCCATTGCTAGACTTCATGTATTAGGAGGTTTCTACAGCCAGGCTCAGAGTGAATTGGTTGAAATCATAAAGAAGTCGCCCGATCGATATGATTTGAAGGTGCTCTTGGCTGAAAGCCTTTTCCTCGATAAACGAAAGAAGGAATCTGCGAAGGCGAGCAGCCGGATTATCAAGGTTCTGCCTGATTGCATCAAGCCAAATGCAATATTAGGATTGGTTTATATTCAAATCGATAAAGGGCTTGCAGCCCAACGAATTGCTTCTAGATTAAATCTAATCCTTAGACCCGAGAGAGTGACCTTAGACGAGAATACACTGTTTGGAAAATTCTTGCTTGCTTTAGACACACAGGCAATCCCTGAGCGGGTTTTAGTCAAAGAGCTGGATAGACCGTCAGATGGCTTAACGTTTAAAAAGAACGATAGAAGTAATAATCTTTCTCAGCAACAAGCTATCGCCAAGAGTGGCGTACCAGCATGGCTAAGTTCAGAAAAAGGCAAGCTAGGCGATGAGGAGGCTCAGAAAAAGGATCGAAAAGAGGAGATTGATGAGATTGATGATGTCATCCAATGGCTTGAAGCAATTGCCACTGAAGAAGGGTCTCTTTTTGAGCCAGGACTTGGCCCATCAAAAGAGCAATCCAATGAAGGTGATAAGATAAATGAGGCTTCAAGTAGATCCGGCTATTCAGATCAGGGGAACCTTAATGATGGTGCAATTTCCAGTACTCTTTTAGATATAAGAGAAGATATGAAATCTGGACCGTCCGCACAAGCATATGCCGCGGAAGTCACAAATGATAACATTCTTTCAACCAGCGATGATGTCGACGCCTTGCCACAATGGTTGGATGAAGTAATAGGTTTTACCGACAACCTTAACATAGATAATCAAAAGAGTAAGCACGATAATTTCGCAATTGACAAGCCGACACTTGAAACGATAGTGACTGGGGGTGTTATGGCCAGCTTTTTCTTAGAAAACGATGATACGCTTTCAATGGCCAATCCGGAGGACAAAATTATGTCTGAGAGCAATGAGCATGAACAGGAAAAATCCAAGGATCCAGCGAGTTATTCGAGCGATGATGAATGGCTTGAGGAATTAAGCCAGAAGACAAATGAAGAACTCGAAAGCGCCCTGTCACAAGATGATACCGATGTAGACGATCTGGGCGAGATTAGCCCGGGCCAGGATATACCAGAATGGTTGGCTGCGGATCTGAAGACAGTGGAGTCTACAGAGCCTGGTATCAGTACTCCTGAAACCGAAAAGGTAGCGGACGAACAAATCGAACCTTCGCAAGACGCTGAATCGGATGAAGAAGTAGCCGATCGGTTGGGCGCAGGAGCTCCATCTAACGAAAACGATGAAGGAAAACAAGGTGATCTCGATTGGCTTGACCAGCTAGCTTCCTCTGGCGATCAGCCGGAAGATGATGAGGGTTCAGAAATCAAGGGACCTGGTTCGGTCTCACCAGATATGTCAACGCTGGCCTCGGAGATACCCGAAGATCCTGATGAGGCTATCGCCTGGTTGGAGAAGCTCGCGAAGCAAGAGGATGATGCTGGTGGTCTTTTATCAAAGCTACCCGTGGATACAGGGGACCAGACTAGCGTTTCAGATGTTGGAGATAAAGATACTTCCGCCACCGAACAAAGAAGTGATCTTTCGATGCCAGCAGATGAGAATCAAGCTGCTCAATGGCTTGAAGAAGTTGTTGCTTTAGGCTTTTCGAAGGCACTTAAGGATAAGGTGGAAGAGATCCCGGTTGTTGGAGAAGCAGTAACCCCACAAGCCCCAATGGATGTTGCGGCCGCCAGGGCTGAAGCTGAACGAATCATGCTGGAAGAAACGGGGCGGCCAAGTGGCGAAGAGTTAGAAAGCTCGATTTCTGATGATTCTGATCAGCAAGCAGATGGACAGGATCAGATCCTTGACTGGCTAGATAACCTTGAGATCATCGGCGCAGAAGGAGATATCGTAGAAGAAAAATCAATTGAGGAGGAGCAAATTTCCGATTCAATCTCGATAGAGGATGAGATCGAAGTTTCATCAACGGAAGAAGACCTTGGGTGGCTGGACACGATTGCGGTTCCAGAAGAGGAAGAATTGGTAGAAGATTATGCCGAAATTGATGTAAGTGACATCGAGATTGAGGAAACAGTAATTGCAGAAATACCAGAGATAGTCGAAGAGCCATCAGTTCCAGTAGACTCTGATGAGAGCAAGTCGAAGGAGAAAGAACTTGACGTGACTTCTCAGGATCAAATCAGTTTGTTCAAAGAGGCACAAGCAGCCCTGAAGGATGGCCGTGTTGATGAAGCAGTGACAAAATACCAGCTGATTTTAGACTCAAAAGAAAACTTGTCCGATTTAATCGCTGACCTCGAATCAGCAGTTGACCAATTTGAAAGCCAACCGTCACTAAAGAGGATTCTGGGCGAAGCATATACTGAAAACGGTCAATTGCAGAAGGCGCTCGAGATGTATCGAAAGGCACTTGAAGATATCTAAATTTGAAGGCTGAGAACTACCCCTAGGATTTATAATTTCTCAGAGAAAACAAAAGGTTTACGCATATATATGGAGAATGTGGTGGAGAGAACACTAGTATTGGTTAAACCTGATGGCGTTCAAAGGGGGTTAATTGGTCAGATTATAGAGCGATTTGAAAAACGAGGCTTAAAGTTTTTAGGTTTGAAGCTGATGAAAATGAGTGAGGAGTTAGCCTCGAAACATTACTCTATCCACCAAGGAAAGGCTTTTTACGATGGACTTATTTCATATATCACATCTGGTCCGGTGGTTGCCATGGTGTTAGAAGGCAAAGATGCAATCTCTGCAGTAAGGATGACAATGGGCGATACAAGCCCATCAGCTTCACCACCCGGGACAATCAGGGGGGACCTTGCTATGGAAATTGGTAGAAACCTGGTTCATGGCTCTGACAGCCAAGAGAGCGCGCTTAAGGAGATTGCCTTATTTTTCACTGAAGATGAAATGGTTCTCTGGCGTCGTGACAGTGACAAATGGATTAATGAATAACATGTATTGAAAAGATTCCGGCTCGAAGGTGTTCTTTTTTACTGCATCCGGAGAATAACGTGAGAGTTCCCCCAAAGTTCGTCAAGTTTATAATAGTTTCGCATTTCCGGACTGAATAGGTGGACGATCAAATCCCCAAAATCTAGGAGTACCCACCCACCAGCTGCTTCCCCTTCTGTCCCCCAAGGTAGAATATTGGCCTGTTTCTTTGCTTCCGTTGCTATGTTATCGGCCAGGGCTCGAATCTGGCGATCGTTCTCGCCATTGCATATCAGAAAATAGTCTGTAAATAATGCTTCTTCTCGGATGTCCAAGAGAAGAATGTCTTCCCCCTTTTTGTCCAAAATCGAGTCTACTAATAATTGTGCTAGTTCTAGTCCTTCCAGCTTTCACCTCCTAAATATTTTATATAAGTAAATTTTAACACGAGTTTGTAGGCTTATCCACTTATTTGACCTTGCTAATCGAGGACATTAGAATCCGAAAACTTGTTCTAATAGTAGGGAATAATTGGAGCAAATCTGACTGACTCGATACCTCATTTTTTAACGAATGGACCAACTGGATTTTTCGTCTAAATTATTTAATACAACACCTGCAGCATGGACTGTCAGTGAACTATCAGCCTATATAAGTGAACTATTCGATATAGATTACCGCCTACAAGATCTTCATGTGCGTGGAGAGATCTCAAACTTCACAAGAGCGCGATCTGGTCACCTCTATTTCACACTAAAGGATGAGCAATCACAAATTCGATGTGTGATGTGGCGCTCAGCAGCAGATAAGCTGGTTTTCCGACCCCAGGAAGGTGATGCCATCATCGCCAGGGGCCGTGTTTCAGTATATGAAACGGGAGGCACTTACCAACTGTATGTTGAGAAAATCGAGCCGGTTGGGCGGGGGGGTCTGGCTGTCGCCTTTGAGGAATTAAAAGCGAAATTGCTTAAAGAGGGCCTTTTTGATGAAGATCACAAGAAGCCGCTTCCTTTCCCTCCAAAGTTGATAGGTATTGTGACATCAGCTGATGCTGCGGCGTTGAGGGATATCTTAAACGTGTTAAACAGACGCTGGCCTTTGGCATCGGTTCTCATTTCTCCATCCCTGGTTCAAGGGAGTGAGGCGCCTGCCCAAATTATCCGGGCCATAGGATTTTTGGATGGCAGAGATGACATCGATGTAATCATCGTCGCGCGAGGAGGTGGATCGATCGAAGATCTTTGGGCTTTTAATGACGAGGGCGTTGCACGAGCTATTTTTCAGGCTGAGCACCCAATAGTCGTTGGGGTAGGTCATGAAACAGATTTTACGATTGCTGATTTTGTAGCGGATGTTAGGGCACCAACTCCCTCGGCCGCCGCAGAAATTGTCGTCCCCAACATGCCGGATTATGCCTTGATGATAAGAAGTGTATCTTCTGAACTTCTGGTTATAATGCAGAACAGCCTTCGGCTGGAATCGAGTAAATTGGCTGCAATTATCAGATCGCTTCACCATTTGAGCCCAGCAGCCTCTTATGACCGATGGCGGCAGCAGCTTGATTGGTTGACCGGGAGATTGGATCGGGCTGAGGTAACCAATATCGAACAACTAAAGGCTAAATTAGGAGGGCTTGGTGGCCGTCTAGCAGCTGTTGCTCCAGATGCAACCCTTGCCCGTGGCTACGCAATTGTTCGCCGTGAGGACGAGAAAATTGTTCATAGAACAGCCGATGTAGAATCTGGAGACCAGATTTCAATTAGGGTTCAAGATGGAGAATTTGGCGCAAAGGTAGAGTAAGCGATCTTTGTGCATCAGGAGAATTAGCCATGAGCGATGGTGATGATTTGGACACTGATATTCAAGAAATGTCTTTCGAGCAGGCCATGAAAGAGCTTGAGGTCACAGTTGCCAAGCTCGAAACAGGTGATCTTTCTCTAGAGCAGTCACTTCGGCTATTCGAACGAGGCCAGCATCTAGCTGCCTATTGTAATCTCCAGCTAGAAACAGCTGTCCTCAAAGTAGAACAACTAACAGCAGAAGGCGAGATCATCGACATCTCTGAACAATAAAGTAATAAGATTAAGGCATTCCAAACTCAATCTATGGATGGGAAAAACGATTCTGTTATAATTCCGGCTCGTTGCAAGACGGCCGCTTGAGCCAAAACCTACCAAGTCGAGGAAAAAATTGTTCAAAAATATTCGAAGCTCGCTCAGCCGAACACGTAGATCTGTTTTTGGGCAAATTGCTACAGCCTTAGGGGCAGGCGATATAAACGACGATGCCTGGGATGATTTAGAGGCGCTATTAATTCAAGCTGATATGGGTGTGCCAACTGCCTTGGATGTCATCGAGGAGCTGCGCTTGCGGGTTAAAAGCGAAGGCTTATTGACGACCGATGAACTTCTTATCGCCCTTAAGGATGAGTTACGTTCTATTCTGGATGATGCTCCAACCTTTAATTTGGAGCAGAGCAGGCAGTTGACCGTTGTCATGGTTGTTGGCGTAAATGGTTCCGGTAAGACGACAACAATAGGCAAGTTGGCTCACTATTATAGGAAAAAAGAGTATAAGGTGATTCTAGCTGCTGGTGATACTTTTCGGGCGGCGGCAATAGAGCAAATCCAAATATGGGGACAAAGGGCTGGCGTTCCGGTGATAGCAGGACAACCGGACGGCGATCCAGCTGCGGTTGCCTACGATGGCATTCGAGCATGCAGGGCCAGAGGCTATGATCTGCTGTTCATTGATACGGCCGGCCGGCTGCACACCAAGTATAATCTCATGCGCGAGCTCGAAAAGACATACAATGTGTGCCGGAAAAGCGTACATGCTGCTCCCCACGAGGTTCTACTGGTCTTGGATGCCCCTACTGGACAAAATGCGTTAATCCAGGCAACAAAATTTAAGGAATCAGTCAATGTGACAGGTGTCGTCCTGACGAAGCTGGATAGCACGGCAAAAGGCGGAATGGTTTTTGCTATTTACCGTGAACTTGGTCTTCCGGTACGATTTATCGGTACTGGGGAGAGTATCGAGGATTTAGCGCCATTTAATGCTGATGCCTTCGTCAGCGGTCTTTTTGATGAATAGAAGTTTTTCATATCAAACCGTTTGTTACAGAATAAGGAAAGAGTGGTAATGGAGGATTTAGTAAAAAAAATCAAAGAGCTAATAATTATTGTTGACCACCTACGGGGGCGTCTTTGACATAGACGTGAAGGCGGAAAAGCGGGCTGAGCTTGAAAAACTGTCTTTAGAGACGGATTTTTGGGATGATTCTCCCAAAGCTCAGGGAATTATGCGAGAGGTAACCCACCTCCGCGATGAGATTACTCTCTGGGATAAACTGTCGATGCGGCTCAGTGATGCCCTAGAGTTGGCTGAATTAGGGGATCTGGATCTATTGGATGAACTTGTTCAAGAGATCGATGTCTTGTCAAAAGAAGTCGACGATCTTGAGTTTCGGACACTTTTTTCTGGTCAATATGATCGCGAATCAGCGATTATGGCTATACACGCTGGCGCTGGAGGTACCGAAGCTCAAGATTGGGCTCAAATGCTCCAAAGAATGTTCATTCGTTGGACTGAATCTAATGGATATAAATTAAATATCATCGATCAAAGTCCTGGCGACGAAGCTGGAATTAAGAGCACTTTAATGTCGGTCGAAGGTGACTATGCCTACGGCCGGCTCAAATCAGAGCGAGGAGTGCACCGGCTTGTTAGGATATCACCGTATGATGCCTCAAGCCGGAGACATACCTCTTTCGCTAAAGTTGAACTTTGGCCTGATGTGGCGGAGGATATTGAGATCGCCATCGATGAAAAAGATCTTCGAATAGACCGATTCCGGGCAAGCGGTGCTGGAGGACAGCATGTCCAGAAAAATGAAACTGCGATTCGAATTACCCATATGCCATCAGGAATAGTTGTATCTTGCCAGAATCAAAGATCTCTTACCCAAAATTTAGAGACGGCCATGAAAATATTAAAATCCCAATTGTTTGATCTTGAACGGAGAAAACAAGAAGCAGAAATGGCTGCTTTAAAAGGGGAGGATGTTGATGCGGGATGGGGTAATCAAATAAGATCTTACGTTCTTCATCCTTACAAGATGGTAAAAGACCACCGCACAAATTTCGAGATGGGCAATGCTCAGGCAGTTCTCGATGGTGAGATAGATGGGTTTATAGAGGCATACTTGCGTCATAATGTTGGAGAGAAAACTTAACTTGTTGGTTCCGCGAAAAGCCGATCAAATTTTCCGATAATTCAGCATTTTTCTTTGATCCAATCGCAGTACTAATAGCTTATTCAGGTTAAGTGAATGAATTTGGTGATTTTGCTTGCATTTAAAAAGAGCTTGTGGTATATTGTATAATTTGCTGAACACTTATCTCTATTTGACGATTCAACCGTCCAAAGAATAATAAGATATATCAATCGACGGTGAAATAGGAGAACATATAATTAGCTACTGCAAGAGCGTTGGCTTGAGCCACACGCTCTTTTTCCATGTCGCCACTCGCCACTGCAAAAAAGGCCGTACCCTTATACTGTGAATGTTCAATCTTAAAAAAATAACAGACGTAATGGATGCCTCGTTCTCTGGCGCGTCGACATTATTGGTATCTATGCACAGAGTTTGGTTTAAAGGGAGTCGGCGCCATTTGCCAAATCCCGTTTTTTTATTTTCTTTGGGAGGTCACACCTAGTGGATTCAACTGAATTTCGTTCTTTACGCATCAGCCTTGCATCCCCGGAGCAGATTAGATCATGGTCTTATGGGGAAGTAACCAAACCGGAGACAATTAATTACCGCCGTCTTCGGCCAGAAAAGGATGGTCTCTTTTGCGAGGCTATTTTTGGACCAACTCGTGATTGGCAATGTTACTGCGGGAAGTACAAGAACGTCCGCTATAAGGGCATTGTTTGTGATAAGTGCGGTGTCGAGATCACGCGAGCGGCCGTCAGACGGGAGAGGCTGGGTCATATTGAGCTGGCGGCACCAGTGGCTCACGTCTGGTACACTCGCCGAGTTCCCAGTTATTTAGGATTGCTCTTAAATATATCGCGCCGGAATTTAGACAGAGTCCTGTATTTTGCCCAATATGTAACAACTTTCGTAGATGAAGAAGCAAGAAAACGGGCATTGAAACGTCTTGATGAGGAGCTGGAAGAAGCTGAAGTGCAGCTATTAGAAGAAAATCAGATCCTGATTGACGAAGAAACAGCAGAGGCACGAGAGAAGCTGGATCAGATTAAGGCTGAATTGGATGATTTGCGAAATAGCTATGATGAACGCTTATCTCAAGTAACTGATGAAGTTGTAAGTGATGCCCAGCAGGCCGAGCAGCGTCTCGAAAACATCATGGACAAGGTTACCAACGAAGACATCCTGCTGGCTGAAAGTGTGATTGCTAAAAAGGGTGACACTATCGGCCGGGAGCACATCGTGTTGGTCCAGGAAATTACAACCGAACGTTTAACTGAGAAACAAAAGGAACTGGAGGAAGAACAGGAAACGGCCGTTGCCTCCAAAGAAAAAGATGTCTCCCTCATGGAAGAGGAAATCGATGAGGCGTCTGCTGAAATGCGAAACCAGATAAACGTCAGGTTGGCCCGACTTCGCCAGCAGGCCCAATCGAATAGAGATCAATTAGATGGTTTGATCCAGATGGGTTTCCTAAACGAAACTGAATACCGGGAACTGAAGAGTAAGTTTGGAAATGTTTTCCGGGCGGATATGGGTGCTGAAGCCTTCTATGACATTTTGAAGAATATGGACCTTGATAAACTGGCCAAAGAATTATGGCGAGAAGTACGAACTAGCCGTTCTAAACAAGGTGTTAAGAGAGCAACAAAGCGGCTGCAGGTCGTCGAAGCACTTCGCCAGAGTGGTAATCGGCCAGAATGGATGATTCTTACAGTTCTACCGGTAATACCTCCCGACCTACGACCCATGGTCCAACTTGATGGTGGACGGTTTGCCACCTCTGATCTAAATGATCTTTACCGGCGGGTTATCAATCGCAACAATCGATTGAAGCGGCTTCTTGAGTTGGGAGCGCCAGATGTCATCGTTCGTAATGAGAAGCGAATGTTACAAGAGGCTGTTGATAGCCTAATCGACAATAGCCAAAGAGGAAAAGCACTAAGCAGACGAGGTCGCCGCGAGCTGAAATCCTTGTCGGACATGCTCAAAGGCAAGAAAGGCCGGTTCCGCCGCAACCTTCTTGGTAAACGTGTTGATTACTCGGGACGATCGGTAATTGTTGTTGGCCCAACGCTAAAAATGGGCCAGTGTGGATTGCCAAAAACGATGGCTTTGGAATTGTTTCGGCCATTCGTGATCAGCAAGTTGGTCAAATATGGGTACGCGAGCAATATCAAAGGCGCTAAAAGGATTATTGAGCGCCAGCCTCCTGAAGTATGGGAGGTCCTCGAAGAGGTAATAGATGGGCGACCTATTTTGTTGAATAGAGCTCCAACTCTCCACCGGTTAGGCATTCAGGCATTTATGCCCATATTGGTTGAAGGCAAGGCGATCCAACTTCATCCCTTAGTATGCGCTGCCTTTAACGCCGACTTCGACGGAGACCAAATGGCCGTTCACGTACCTTTATCTGAGAAGGCGGTTAAAGAAGCCCTTGAAAAGATGATGGCAACGAAAAACCTGCTGAAGCCTGCCGATGGTCATCCAATTGTTGGTCCATCCAAGGATATGGTTCTAGGTGTGTACTATTTAACAGTCATGCAGGATGGCCTCATTGGGGAAGGCAAAGTATTCAGCGGTATGGATGAAGTAGAACGGGCCTTCGACCTGGCTTATGTTGACATCCACAGCAAAATAAAAGTGAAGACAGAGACGTATTTCACAGACAAGAACACCCGTTACGCTGATGGAAAACCACGTAACAGGATTATTGAAACCACACCTGGCCGGGTGATTTTTAATCAATCCTTGCCTGAAGAAATGCGATTTGTGAACGAACTATTAGACAAGAGTGCCGTTAACGAATTGGTGAATCGCATCTACCGGAGATGTGGTGATGAGGTAACGATTGAAACGGTGGACCAGATCAAGAAGCTGGGATTTCGTTATGCCACCTACTCAGGAATCACTATTGCAGTTGCTGACCTCACGATTCCAGAAGAACGTGAAACCATTTTGGATGGCGCCCGAAAACGGGTTGACCAGATCGATCTGCAATACCGCAGAGGATTACTTACTGAAGATGAGCAGTACCAGCGAACGATCGAACAATGGACGGATGCCAAGGCGCAGGTTGAAAAAGCCGTACGAGACGCTATGAGTCCTGCGGGGCCGGTAACGATGATGGCTTTATCAGGTTCCACAAAGGGTGGATTTGGTCCGATAACTCAGCTGGCAGGTATGCGTGGTCTGATGGCCGATCCACAAGGAAGGATCATCCCGGTACCCATCACGTCAAATTTTAGGAAAGGATTGTCAGCCTTAGAGTATTTCATCTCAACTCACGGCGCCAGGAAGGGCCTGGCTGACACTGCCTTAAGGACAGCAGATGCAGGTTACTTGACCAGGCGACTTGTAGATGTTGCCCAAGATGTCATCGTTATGAGCGAAGATTGTGAGACCGAAAAAGGTATCTGGATCCGCCGTTCTGACAATTTTGGTAAGCAGTTGCTACGGGAAAGAATCTATGGTCGATTTGCGGCCGAAACTGTGGCCGATCCGGAGACAGGTGAGATCCTGATCGAGAAGGGTGAGCTTTACACCGAGGAGATAGCTGAGACGGTAGATCTGGCTAATGTCAACGATGTTTATGTCTTTTCCCCAATGACTTGTGAACTTCGCCAGGGCATCTGTACGAAATGCTTTGGAATTGACCTGGCTCGAGGTGAACCAGTAGAGATGGGCTCGGCCGTAGGAATCATTGCTGCACAGTCAATTGGCGAACCAGGTACCCAGCTAACCTTAAGGACATTCCATACGGGTGGTACAGCCGAAGCTCGAGGTGATATCACCCAGGGTTTGCCGCGTGTTGAAGAGCTGTTCGAAGCACGCCAAAGGCCCAAAGGTGAGGCTGTCATGTCTGAAATCGGTGGCCTGGTTGAAGTGCGAGTTATAGATGGTGTCCGCCACGTGTTCGTCACTGATAATCGACTGGTAGAGGATGAATATGATATCCCGGAGGAGTGGACCTTAAACATTGAAGACGGAGAGGAGATTAAAGCTGGCAACATCATTGCCGAATTTCAGGATGAGATGGTTACCTCTCGCCATGCCGGCAAAATTATGGTCGGTAAAGGAAATATTGTGGTAGTCTGGGAGAGAAAGGACGAACGCGACTATGAGATACCAGCGGGTACCCGGATCTTGGTTGAAGAAGGAGAACGGATCGAAGCTGGCGACCAACTTACAGAAGGATCCAAGAATCCCCATCGAATCCTGGATATCTTGGGTCGAGACGCAGTAACCCAATATCTCTTACGTGAAGTGCAGCAAGTATATCGACCCCAAGGGCAGAATATCAATGATAAACACTTTGAGGTGATTATAAGAAAGATGCTTAGTAAGGTTATCCTTACTGCATCTGGTGATACCGAGATGCTGCCAGGCGAATTAGTGGAGTTATCGGTCTTCCAAAAGCGCAATCTCTCAATAGTTGAGGAAGGCGGTCAGCCCGCAACAGCTGAACCAGTTTTATTGGGTATAACCAAGGCTTCGTTAAACACAGATAGCTTCTTATCCGCTAGTTCGTTCCAACATACGATCAAAGTATTGGCTGGCGCTGCGATAGCTGGGAAGGAAGATAATCTGATAGGGCTCAAGGAGAATGTGATTATCGGCAAACTAATACCAGCAGGTACAGGATTCACCGCCCGGCAAGAAAGGTTAGCGGAGAAGCTTGCCGCTGAGGCATTGATCGAGGAAGAAAAGATGGAAGTAGATCTTTCTACCCTGCTGATAGATGACAATACTGATGAAGAGGTGCTCGAACGCATTGCGGCACAGGCGGCGGCCGAAGCGGCCAAAGCTGCCCTGGGCGAGATAGAATCCACCGACTAGGTTTCGGATATTTGGACACGTCTATATCAAGACGGTGATCTGTGAGGATCGCCGTCTTTTTTTGCTCAACAACAATCATTGCTCGCGATTGAGAAGAATGTTTGTTAGCTGATACAGCGCATCACCAGCTGGCCCAACCGGATTCGCTGCCTCCAGGTTTGCCAGAGCGCTGTTTGCGTACCTACTTTCATATTCCTCGGTGAACTCCCGCGCACCCGCACTGTCTAGTAGTTGGACTACTTTCGATACGAAATCATTACCAATGTGACTCTGCCCATACAAATGGCTGAGCTCACTATTCTTTTCTAACCCGTATAGTACAGGAAGGCTCTTTTTTCGGGCTGCAATGTCTGTTGCTGCTGATTTGCCTATTACTGACTCCTCTCCCCAAATACCAAGGATATCGTCCCGTACCTGAAAAGCCAGGCCAAGGTCTCGCCCAAAAGCAGCGTATTGATGAATCAACTCTTTATCGGCCCCTGCAACAAGGGCGCCGAGTTCACTTGAGAGGGACAATAAGGCGGCCGTTTTCCCGTTTATCATCTGAAGATACTCGTCAACCGATACGACCTCCCTTTCCTCAAAATCCATGTCTTTATATTGACCATAGGTCAAATCTAGACACGTCTCATCCAGACGCAGCAGGGCTTGATTCACCGTTACGGCATTGACGCCTCTGGATTGCATTCGACTAAGTCCTATATGGGCTAAAGCAAACATAGCATCACCAACATTAATCGCTTGCTTCTCACTCCATAATTTCCATACTGTCGGTCTTCCACGACGGGTGGGACTGGCATCCTGTATATCATCATGGATCAGCGTAAAATTATGTAATATCTCTACCGCCGTGCCTGCAGGTATTGCCTGATGCCAATCACCACCAGCAGACTGGCACGAAAGTAGACATAATAAAGGTCGTACTCGTTTTCCGCTGCTGGATTTTACTGGCTCGAAATATTTGTTACGCCAACCCATTTGATAATGGATCATACCCCAAAAAGGATCGACCTCTGCAGCACCCGACTTCAATACCAGCCGCATCTCCTTGTCAATGCTCAGAATGATTTCTTCGAATAGTTCAGTCAGTGAGTCAGACATAGAAAAACCTACAATAAAAGATCTAATGATATTGCCAGGTGTCTTGTTTTACCTTTTAAAGAGAGGGATGGTGCTTAACTGCCTCAGATTCCCAGCACCACTGCAGAACATGGCGACTCTCAGCTCATCTGTGATTGTTCCTGCAATTTCAATGACCTCTTGTACGCCTCCACGAACAGCAGCCCTCAAGAACGGACCAGCGAAACCGGCTACAGTGGCCCCGAGAGCAATGCATTTGGCAACATCGATCCCATTTTGTACACCACCGCTGGCAAATATTGGAATATCAGGAGCGCCCTCTCGACAATAGCGAATGGAATCTGCGGTTGGGATTCCCCAATCAATGAATGCCCCTGCAACACGGGCGCTGCGGGCTGTAGGCGCTCGATGCATCTCGACTTGACTCCAGGATGTACCGCCAGCGCCAGCAACATCAATGGCAGCCACACCGGCTTCTGCTAACCTCTCAGCGGTTTCTCTATCAAAGCCCCATCCGACTTCCTTGGCAATGACTGGTACCGGTAACTGACGGCAGATTAAGTCGATCTTATCAAATAAGCCGGAAAAATTTCCATCGCCCTCGGGCTGAACGGCTTCTTGCAGCGCGTTGAAATGGAGGATGAGAGCATCAGCCTGACATATTTCAACCGCTCTCAAGCACGCATCAATGCCATAGCCGTAATTCAACTGCACAGCTCCTAAATTTGCGAAGAGCAGTATATCAGGGGCCACATCCCGGACCTGGTAGGTCTGTATTAGATCGGGGTCTGCAATGGCCGCTCTAACAGAACCGAGTCCCATTGCAATATTCATCTCCTGGGCTGCGGCCGCCAGGGTGCGGTTAATAGATAAAGCTTCTGCAGTTCCTCCGGTCATTGACGAAATGAGGAGCGGCGTGGAAAGCGTCCTATTAAACAACTGGGTGCTGGTATCAACGGTTGAAAAATCAAGTTCTGGAAGGGCCTTGTGCAAGAAATATAGCTTTTCGAGTCCGGTTGTTAATCCTTTGAAGTCAACGTCTTCCTCCACATTAATACGGATGTGGTCAGCTTTTCTGCCTTCTAGCTGATCCGCATCTTCTATTACTTTAGACGGGATCAATTCTGAAGCGGATGAACCCTTTTTACTGGAGGAACTCATGAAATAGACTCCTGAAGAGAAGATTCTGGAGTATACAATGGGCATATATAATGGGGCAAACAGGGCCTTCAGAATTATTAATAATGCAAGATGAGCCCTGTAGCACAAAACAAGGCATCTTACTATTCGCACCCCTAAGCTGCATAAGATACAATATTCCGCTGATTTCATGGCAGGGGAAGGTGACAATGCGAGTTCTCATAACAGGTGGCGCCGGTTTTCTCGGCTCCCATCTGTGCGATCGGTTTTTAGCTGAAGGCCATTCCGTCATTGTGATGGATAATTTAATAACAGGCAGCACTGATAATATCAATCATCTAATTGGAAATCCTCGCTTTCAATTCATTAAGCATAATGTTATCAACTACCTGTATTTAGATGGTCCGCTTGATGCGGTACTGCATTTTGCCTCTCCTGCTAGCCCAAATGATTACCTTGAACATCCTATTCATACACTCAAGGTTGGGTCGATGGGTACCCTCAATACGTTGGGATTGGCAAAGTCAAAGAAGGCTCGATTCCTCTTAGCATCCACCTCCGAGATATATGGAGATCCTGAAGTGAACCCGCAGCCTGAGAGCTATTGGGGTAATGTAAATCCGATTGGACCGCGGGGGGTCTATGATGAGGCTAAACGATTCGCAGAAGCGATGACCATGGCCTATCATCGATATCACGATCTGGATACTCGGATCGTGCGGATTTTTAACACTTATGGCCCTCGGATGCGCCTCAATGATGGAAGAGTTGTTCCTAATTTCATTTTTCAAGCTTTAACTGGTATTCCCCTGACAGTCTATGGGGATGGGAGTCAAACTCGTTCATTTCAATATTATAGTGATCTGGTTGATGGTGTTTATCGTCTACTTATGTCAAATGAAACCGCGCCTGTTAACATTGGTAACCCATTCGAAATGACCATAACAGATTTCGCAAAAGCAGTAATAAATATTACTGGCGCCAAATCTAAGATCACTTTTGTGAATCCAAAAGACAACCGGTTTATTGATGATCCTAAAATCCGTCGGCCGGATATTGAAAAGGCCAAACGAACACTAAATTGGGAACCTAAAGTTGATCTGCAGAAAGGGTTGGGGGAGACAGTAGAATTTTTTAGAGACCGCGTTTAGTGAACTCACTTATCCATCGATATGACCATAAGTCGATTTACGGTCTAGGTCAATGGCATTCCTTGCTAATTCTGTCCCTGGTCCTATCAGCTGGCCTGGTATTATCTCAACTGCCATTGATGACGGCGGCATTTATCTTCGCAGCCATAACCTTCTTATTGCTGTCTGTCATCCAACCTCTTGTGCCACTATCAGCAGCCATAATCGCAGGACCTTTCGGAGCTTACGAAAATATTCTTTTCGGCGATTCTGTTATCGAGAGTGGACAGATTATATTTTTCGTTGCTCTGGCATCCTGGCTGGGCCACAGGATGATAATTCACCAAGGTCGCCTAAAGCGACCGCCACTTTTTTATCCACTCCTAATCTTCATATTGGTCACTTCTTTTAGCCTGTTGGCGGCCGGCTCCTTTGATTCGGGCATTAAAGAAGTTGCGAAATGGGTAGAAATATGGCTGGTCATGATCATGGTGATCGATCAGGCCGGCAATCTAAAAAGCGAGAGTACACAGAAACAGAACAATAGCAGCGCCTGGAAAAGCCTGGTTCAAGAACGCTGGTTTCTTATTATGCTCCTGGTTGCGGGCGCCGTCCAAGCCTTGATTGGAATCTGGCAATTCGCTTTTCAAGAGAGCGGCCCCGAACATTTTCTTATCTTGGACCGATTTTATAGGGCTTATGGCACTTTCATGCAGCCTAACCCCTTTGGCGGATTCATGAGCATCTCAGCTTTCCTGGCCATTGGGGGCATTATTGGGGTAGCCCTATTTGTGGCAAAGAAAGTAAAAAGCAAGGCCAAGGTTGCCCCTGAAGATTGGTATTGGCTCTTATTCCTTGTTGGTTTGGGCGGTCTTGTCGTTGTCGCCTTAATCATGTCCTGGAGCCGAGGCGCCTGGTTGGGTTTTGGCGCGGGTATGGCGGCAATACTCCTCTTCCTGCCCAAACGGCGCTGGGCGGGTTTTTCCTTATTAATATTGGGAATTTTCATCCTCTTTATAGCGACGCAGTTGGACCTGCTGCCCACATCGATTTCAAGCCGAATCAGTGGTTTAAGCGAGGATTTTCAATTTGGTGATGTTCGTGGTGTAAACTTCGAGGGAGAGAATTATGCGGTTATAGAGCGCCTGGCTCACTGGCAGTCTGCCTTGGAAATGGCCAAGGACAATATCTGGCTGGGCGTGGGCTTTGGCAACTATGAATCAGCGTATCCGCAATATCAGCTCTTAAACTGGCCTTTTGCCCTGGGCCACGCTCACAATTACTACTTAAATATGCTCGCTGAAACTGGGATAATTGGCCTGCTAACCTACCTTGTTTTCTGGGTCTTGGTATTTATCCAGCTCTTAAGAATATTAAGAAACAGCCAATGGCCTCACCGGGGATTAGCTTTAGGCCTCCTTGCCGCCTGGACAGCTTTGTCGATACACCATCTAGTTGATAAACTTTATGTTAACAATATGTTTTTGTACATGGGTGTGATGTTGGGCCTGCAGCAGATTTTGGCGATGAAAGATGATAACTCTGTTCGCTAATTTTGCCGGCCGCTACGGAGTTAATCCGAAGGAAGCTGAGCGGTTCGCAAAATTTCTGGTTGTAGGAAGTATCGGCTTTATCATCGACTTTGGCACCTTAACATTTTTAGTTGAAGTAGTAAATCTACCAACTGTGGTTGCGACGAACACGCCCTTTTCCGAAATTGTGGGTTTGCTTATCGCCAACAGCATCTCCTTTTCCCTTGCAGTATTGAGCAACTTTACATTAAATCGATTATGGACCTACCCTGAATCGCGCATCATGAAAAAGCGGGTTCAGCTGCCCCAATTTACAGTTGTAAGTGTGGCCGGGCTGGTGATAAACAATATTATCTTAGCTTTAACCAGGCCGCTGTTTGACACGCTATTGGAAACCCTGGCCTTTATCCCCGAAGGCATCGACGGTTACATGGTAGCTAAGATTTTAGCTACCATTGTTGTCCTGTTCTGGAACTTCTTTATAAACCGCTATTGGACATACCGCATTGTCAAATGAAGCACGAGCTTATTTAGGTCCGAGAGAGATATTGGTGGGAACCCGAATAAGATGAGCCTGAAGTCGACCAGTGCCAGGTAACAGCCAACGACTCCGAATTGGGATTGACGTCACTGCGGCCGTAACCCAGGGGGGTGGAATAGGCCGCTATACGCGCGAACTTGTTAGAGCACTAATCAGGAAGGACGATAGTTCTTATTACATCCTATTTTCCGGCAAAGCGCCAAAACACGCATTGGTCGCCGACCCGATACCCGAGGCTTCTAATGTTGAATACCGGGAATTTTGGCTAAGTGCTAAATGGTTATACCGTCTTTGGTACCGAATA
>BTQB01000017.1:0-17819 GCA_036985655.1 Anaerolineae bacterium
GCCGATTGAAAAGTATGAAGAAATCAATGTTGGATTAGTGTTCCGCTCCATAGGATATAGAGGGGTTCCGATTCCAGATATCCCATTTAACGAAAGCTGGGGGGTTATTAATAATGAAGCCGGCCGCATAACTGATCCGGAAAGTGGTCAATTTATGGTGGGTTGTTATACGGCTGGGTGGATAAAGAGAGGCCCTTCTGGCGTCATCGGCACAAACAAACCGGATGCGGCTGAGACCGTCGATAAAATGCTTGAGGATTTAGCAGCTGGACGCATTAATCATCCATCGGACGCTGATCCATCCACGATTGAAGCTTTAATAAAGGAGCGTCAGCCATATTATTTCTCTTACCAAGATTGGCTCCGGCTTGATCAGATGGAAGTTGAAAGAGGGCAATCAGAGAATCGCCCAAGGGTGAAATTTACTACCGTTGAGGAGATGATCAAAGCTGTCAAACTCTAGCTCATCGTTCAATCAACGGTTTTATCGATAGCTGAAGATAATAAAGAATGGTTGTAACTATCTATACTGATGGAGGCGCCGATCCTAATCCCGGAGTTGGTGGATGGGCAGCTATATTGAAGGCTGGTCAACACGAAAAGATACTTAGCGGGACAGAAAATTACACGACCAACAACCGGATGGAGCTTCAGGCCGCCATTGCTGCTCTCCAGGCGTTGAAACAACCGAGTAAAGTGGAATTTCACACGGATTCTGAGTATGTTCGATTGGGAATCACCGAACGGATAGAAAAATGGGCAGCCAAAGATTGGAAACGCAAGGGTAAAGAGATCCCGAACGTTGACCTCTGGAAAAAACTGTGGGAAGTTGCAAATCAACATGAAATCACCTGGCATTGGGTTAAGGGACATTCGGGAGATCCGTTGAATGAACGAGTTGACCGTTTGGCACGCCAGGCGCGCGAGTCGATATCACCAAAAGCCAAGATGCCGGAAGGAATTGTTAGGATCTTTTCCAGGGGAACTTGCAGAGGAAATCCAGGTCCAGGTGGATGGGGAATAGTCATAGAACGGGGAGACGAAACTGAGCAGATGAGTGGCTCCGTACGGAGGACAACCAATAACCGGATGGAACTTCAAGCCATAATTGAGGGTCTACGTTCGGTAGAGGCTGAAGTTCCTGTACAGGTGATAACTACTTCAGATTATGTATACCAGGGGGCTACGCGCTGGATACATGGATGGCGAAAGCGGGATTGGCGAAAGCGCGATGGTAAGCCTATTAGCAACATCGATCTCTGGCAGGAGTTAAATCAGCTTATGGGAGAGAGAAAAATTTGGTGGTCTGATGCCAAAGGGCCCGCTAAAAAAGGTGATCCAGGATTGGAAGAAGCGGCCCAACTGGCCAAACTCGCCCTGCTTGATTTCGCTTGAGGGCCGCTTCTTAGAGCTGTTCGGCTTGGAATATATGCCCTATCGCCATGTGATAATCCCCGCAATTATAAGTGGTAGCCGGGTTGACATCTGATCTTGAGTTGGTAAAATGCCACAGGAGATCGGCCGAAGTGGCGAAACAGGCAGACGCGCTACGTTCAGGGCGTAGTGAGCTTTATGCTCATGTGGGTTCGAGTCCCACCTTCGGCACTACGTCAAAATCGGGTCACATGTCCGGTAATTAAAAGCCCACCGCTTATTGACATGCCATGAATTAACCTAAGGAAATATCAATGAATGTTTTATTCATTGCCAGTATCATCATCACAATTACCTTGATATTGGGCATTATAATCGCCGCCATTGCCGGTTGGTTTGGCAATCTTATTGTTCGAGAGGGTTCTTCAGCCGCGAAGGAGAAGGGACGGTATAATGCCGCTCTGACCATGGGCCTGGAGATCCCGGTGGATTCCGATCCTGCGGAGCAAATGGAAGTTGCCAGAAAACTAGCAGCCAAGAAAGCGGCGTCTCTTCCACGGTGGGGCAATATGCGCATTGGCCAGATGGGTAAGAGCAATCAGTTAACAGCATATGACGGCGTTAAAGAGGACCCGGTTTCAGCAGTAAAGATCGCCTCTTTCCATGGATGGGAGGGGTTGAAGAGCGGCATAGTCATTGGTGAGCCAACTCCTTCGAAAGCGGTTCGAGTCTCTGCACAGACTACCGTGCCAGCGAAGAGCGTTTCAGACCTGGTACCGGGTGTGGATTACTCATTTATTGAAATAACTGATGAGATGAGCCCTGCAGAGAAGCGCAAGGCTCGTATCGCCAATTCCAAGGCCCGTTCGGCCGCGATAAAGGCTCTAAAGGAATCTGGCGCTGCTGCACCAATAGCTCCAGGGGTTGAAACAACAGCCGAACCAGCGAAGAAAGAAGCTGCACCAGTTTCACCAGAGACAGCAGTGACAGCAACTGTAGCTGTGGGCAAACCTGTTGCAGGAGTTGATTATCCTTTTATCGAGATTACGGATGACATGGAGCCGTCTGAAAAACGGAATGCACGAATAGCCAATTCAAAAGCTAGATCGGCCGCCATGAAAGCTTTCAAAGAGGCGGGAGGCAGCACAGTACCGGCTGGAGCTGTGGACCCATCCCCTGGACAGGGTGAAGATCCCGTACAGCAAATCACCGAAAGCGTTGATAGAACAGCAGATGAGGGCGGGGCAGCTCTAACAGCCGATATTCCCAAACCCGAATATATTGAAATTACCGACGACATGGATCCGGCCGAAAAACGCGACGCCCGAATACATAATTCAAAAGCAAAGTCGATGTATAATAAGGCATTGAAATCTGCTGGGATCGATCCTTCCACCCTTTCAGACTAAGCCAGGTTTTGTTAAGGGTTTGCTTTACATAAGACTGGGTTATCAACCTGGTCCTTTTTCTTATCCCTTAACCCTATGTTAAAATCGCTTTATTGTGCTCGTTGACTATAGAATTCGACAAAGAGAATACTTGCTCGCAATTAGCAGGGCCTTAACATCTGAATTAGATCTGGCCGATGTTTTGCGAATCATTGTCCAGGCATCAGTCGAGTTCATCTCTGGTCGTGCAGGAGCAATAGTCCTCGCCGATCCAAGCGAAAACGCATTCCGAATTGCTGCCATATACGGCTTAAAACGCGATCATTTTGAAAAATTTTTACCTCTCCTGAGGGGCATGCCCTATCGACCAGGAAACGAACAAGAAGTGATCCCCGATCTTACCAGAAGGCTCCAGAAAGTTGCTCAGGAGGCTGATATTGGGGTCACCCAGGTACTCAGATTGCCGATGATGAGCGGCGAAACGCTAATAGGTATGATCTTTGTTTACCAGGCGGCTAGTTACCAAATAAGCACCGATGCCGGCAATCTCCTGCAGAGTTTTGCCGATCAAGCGGCCATTGCAGTTAGAAACGCCCGTCTATACCAGGAGGTAATAGACGAAAAACAGCGGCTGGACGCTATTTTGGAGCAAAATGCTGATGGCATCATGATCCTGGATCGACAACTTAAGATAACCCGATTTAACCCATCATTAAGCATGATGACTGGTTGGCCCCTTAACGAAACTATTGGCTTGGAACATAAGGAAGTTATTCGTTGGCAAAAGCTGCGAACTGAGCTAACTCTCGAAACAGCCATGGCCAATGGCTGGCCTCTGCCAGGCGCCGCTCACCTTTACGTTGAAGGAGAATTCAAGAGACGAGATGGTCGAGTTATTTCTCTCGGAATTACGTATTCACCTCTGTTGAACGTGCGTGGAGCGATGACAAATATCATTGCAAACGTTCGTGATTTGACCAGATATCGAGAGGAGGAAGAGCTTCAGAAAACCTTTATTTCAGTTATTAGTCATGAACTAAAGACACCGGTGTCTATCATAAAGGGGTATGCGGGCACATTGACCAGAACAGATACTAAGTGGCCGTCTTCAGTACAACAAGAATATGGAAAGGTAATTGAGGAAGAAGCTGATCGCTTAAACGAGTTAATCGATAATTTGCTTGACGCTTCGCGTCTCCAATCTGGTTCGTTTAAGCTGGAGATGACTGATGACATTTCACTTCCCCAAATGGCCCTAGACGCAGTTCGCCGGTTTGAAAACCAGACTGATATTCATCACTTTGAGGTGGATTTTGACGATGATTTTCCGATTTTATTTGGGGACGAGAAGCGAATAACACAGGTGTTTAACAACCTTGTTAGTAATGCAATCAAATATTCACCTGAGGGAGGCACGATTCACATATCCGGCCGGATGAATAATGATTATGTAACTGTATCAATTCGTGATGAAGGTATAGGCATTCCCAGCTACGAGCAGCATCGTATCTTTGAAAAATTTAGCCGGTTAGACAATGCTATGAGTCGAAAAACTGAAGGAACTGGCCTGGGTCTTTATTTAACAAAGGCAATAATAGATGCGCATGGTGGAAGCATCTGGTTTACAAGCAATGATCCACAAGAAGATGGCCAGTCCCGTGGAACAACCTTCACATTTTCCCTGCCCCTCAACCCCAGGGGAGTTGAAACCCAAGCGAATTTTAGGCGTTAGCCCTCGGTTGGGTTCTACGGTTTTTAAGGAGTAATGATGCTGAGCCAAATCACCTGTCCAAACTGCCAAATGCCGTTTATGGCAGACATTCATCAGATCATCGATGTTGGTCAATCGCCTGATATGAAGCAGTTTCTTTTGTCAGGCTATTTGAATGCAGCAAAATGCCCTGCCTGCGATGCCGTCACCCAGGTGACGACGCCAATACTCTACCATGATCCTGCTCATGAATTGTTCCTTATCCACATTCCCATCGAACTAAATTTGCAGTATGAAGAACAGGAGAAGTTGATAGGCCAATTAATGCAGCGGACGATGGACAGGCTGCCATCTGATCAGAGAAGGGGGTACATGCTGCAGCCCCAAATGGTAATGAGCATGGAGACTCTCCTGGAAATGGTCTTGGAAACAGAAGGCATAACCAAAGAGATGATCGAACATCAAAAAAAACAAACTGAACTGCTGCAAAATTTAATTGATGTGGAAGGTGAATATCAAACCGAGTTAATTAAGCAAAATGAGTCTCAAATCGACGAATCCTTCTTTGCAATGTTGCGATCCATGCTGGAAATGGCTGATAGTATGGATGACACTGATCAATCATTAAAACTAATAAACTTACAGGCTAAGTTATACAAAAATACGGTCTATGGGAAAAAATTGGAGAAGCAGCAACAGGCGCTTAAGCAATTTGGCAGAGAGGTTAAATCTGGGGGAGTGTTGTCGCCCAAGCTGCTTCTCAAGCATGTTTTAGCTAACAGGCATGATGAGGAAGTGATAAACGCGCTGATAGTTGCGGGACAATCTGCCTTCAACTATGAATTCTTTATTCTGCTCACTGAGAAGATCGAAAAGCGTCAAAAATCGGGCCTTAATGCTGAGGAACTCATTAAATTGAGAACAAAATTGCTAGAAATCCAAGATGAAATGGAGAGACAGTCAAAGGCAATACTGTCAGGCGTGCAGGGGCTGCTCCAAGAAATAATTGAAGCCGAGGATCGAAGAGAAGCGGTACGTTCTAATCTCGCGAAAATAGACACAATATTCATGAACATATTGTCATCTTTATTTTCTGAAGCGAAGCAGATAGGGGATAGTAAGACTGCTAATGATTTGATGGAGATTCAGGGTATAATAATTGAAGAGATTGAAAATCAGGCGCCGCCGGAAATTCGCCTGATAAACCAATTACTTAGAACGGAGAACGAAGAGGAACGGATTCGGTTAATAAATGACAATAGAGATCTATTAAATTTCGATTTACTAGCGCTCGCCGAGTCTATTAAAGAAGATGCCCGGAGATCAGGAG
Source organism: Anaerolineae bacterium (assembly GCA_036985655.1). GTDB lineage: Bacteria > Chloroflexota > Anaerolineae > Promineifilales > Promineifilaceae > UBA11865. The sequence continues at coordinate 5,804 of BTQB01000017.1, forward strand.
AAGGAGATCTCGCCAAGAGAGCAGATAAGGTTGAGTCGATGGTTAGGGCTCAGCTGTTGTTTCAGGGTTGAATGTTATCAATCCGAAAACCATGGCCACGAACCGTCACGACAAATTCATGGTCATTTAATTCTGCCAGGCGATCTCGGAGTCGTCGAACTAGAGCGTCAATGGCCTGCTCGGTAACGCCAATCCCGTCCGTACCAGGCCAGACGACATCGACGATATAATCCCGATCAACAACGGCGCCATTGGCATCAAAGAGTGCTTCCAGCAGCCTGAACTGGGCCAGGGATAAGGGCGGTTTAAGGGTTACGCCACCTACACGAACAGCTCGCTGGCGCTTATCGACTTCTAGAATTCCTCGCGATTGTTCTTCTACTGTTGACAAGGGGATCGTAGCATCTGTGCCGACAAATAAGAGCTTGACGCAAAGCGCTATTGAAATCTCATCACCATCGTGAAGTGCAACCGTTCCGACAACCTGTTTGCCATTTAAATGGGTTCCATTCTTACTGTCAAAATCGTGAAGATAGTATTTACCACTATCGTGCTTAATTTCGGCGTGATATCTGGATACTTGCCTTTCTGGTAATATGACTTCGCAATCGCTTCCGCGACCAATGACAAATTTTTCGCGGTTGACTATCCAGCGTTCACCAGTTAGCTGGCCCTCGCGTGCGATCAATACAGGACTATCGTTCATGGCTATTCATCCTCAGTACAATAATATTGAGACGGAACCAAGTAAGGTTACCAATAACTAATTCATCAACACTGTGCAGCGACTTAAAGACGGAACTATTTTACGCGGACGTTACCACCTGAACAATATTGAAGGTCAGGGCGGCATGGGCAATGTCTATCAGGCCGAGGATTTACGCTTGCCTGGTCGTCTTTGTGCTGTTAAAGAGGTGCAGCCGGAACCCAATGCAACACAAGAAATGCGCGAACAAGAGCGAGCTCAGTTTTTACGCGAAGCAAGCTTCCTCGCTCGCCTTGATCATCCCAATTTGCCGAAAGTCTCTGATTTCTTTACGGAAGGCGAGCATGAATATCTGGTAATGGATTATGTGCCCGGTAAGAATCTAAAAGAACTGATAGACGATTCAAAGTTGAGTGGAAAGCCGCTGGAACTGTCCGTCGTCTTGGCCTGGGTAAGGCAAATATTGGACGCCCTGGATTATTTACATAAGCAGGATCCCCCAATTCTCCACAGAGATATAAAGCCAGCGAATATTAAGTTGACGCCTGACGAGAGGATAAAAGTTGTTGATTTTGGGCTGGCTAAGTTAATGGTTGATGATGATTCGCGAACTATTACGGTTATCCAAGGAAGAGGTACAGCTTATTACACTCCTCTTGAACAGTATGGTGGAGAAAGCGGACATACTGATGTCCGGTCGGATATTTATGCGCTAGGAGCCACAATATATCACCTTCTTAGTGGACGTCCACCACCGGAGGCCAAGCAAAGGTTTTTGAATCCTGAAGCACTGCAATCCCTTCATAAATTGAACAAGCAGGTAACAAAAAATATATCTGATGCCGTTGAATGGGCATTGGAGATGCATCCCGATGATCGACCATCTTCAATCGTTGAATTAAGAAATGCGATCCTTGGCACCACACCTCGACCTCCAAGAAAACCCTCCGGCCATGGGTCCAACACCTTAACTTCGGTTTTTCGGGCCAATTTGTTGATGATATTGATGGTTATCGTTCTTTTTATCCTGGCGCTATTTCTAACCTTGACATGAAATCACACTTGCTTGACACATCTAGAGCACATAGATATATTTTTAGCTGGGGGTGGAGCGATAATAAAATGAAGAATACAGGTGTTTGGTAGGATTCGTCTATCATCTTTAAGGAGGTGGCCCAATGGCTAGTGTTACTTATCAGAACGTACACAAGCGATATGGTGACTTTACGGCTGTTAAGGATTTAAGCATCGAAGTAAAGGATAAAGAGTTTATTGTTTTTGTCGGTCCTTCCGGATGTGGTAAATCAACCTGTCTTAGGATGCTTGCAGGTCTTGAGGAAATCTCCGAAGGTGAAATCCTCATTGGAGATAGAGTGGTAAACGATGTACCGCCGAAAGATAGGGACATCGCCATGGTATTCCAATCATATGCCTTGTATCCACATATGACTGTTTATGACAATATGGCATTTGGTTTGAAACTGAGGAAGACGCCAAAGGACGAGATAGATCGTCGAGTAAAGGAAGCGGCCGAAATATTGGGAATGGAATCCCTCTTGGACCGAAAGCCGAAAGCGCTCTCCGGTGGTCAACGGCAGCGTGTGGCCGTGGGTAGAGCTATTGTTCGCGAGCCAGAGGTCTTCTTAATGGATGAGCCTCTATCCAATTTAGACGCGAAATTAAGGGTTTTAGCCCGCGCGGAGATTTCGAAACTGCATAAACGGCTGGGTACAACATTTGTCTACGTAACTCATGACCAGGTTGAGGCCATGACCATGGGCGATAGGATACTGGTAATTAAGGATGGGGTTCTCCAACAAATAGATTCTCCCAGAAATTTGTACAGAGAACCGTATAATGTTTTCGTCGCCGGTTTCATTGGCAGCCCAAGCATGAATTTCTTTGATTCCACCCTGGTGGGTGAAAACGGCAATTTATATGTTGATACTGGAGATTTTCGAATCAAAGCTCCTGAAGAGCGGAAGAGCGTATTCAGCGACTACATTGGCAAAGAAGTAGTCTTAGGGATAAGACCTGAGAATATTCATGGCGCTGCTTTTGCACTGCCAAATATCAATGCTGCAAATATTAAAGCAAATGTTGAGGTGATTGAGCTATTAGGACATGAGCTCCACCTTTTCTTAAATTCAGGCAAGAACAACTTCGTCGCAATCGTCGACACCAGGATGTCGCCATCCGTGGGTAACGAAGTAGACCTGTTAATCGACGCCGATCAGATGCACCTCTTTGATAAAGATTCAGAACTGGCAATTCGATAGACAGGCAATTTAGATTTAATTATTGGCTGTTGCCCGTATGGCAGCAGCTTTTTTTATCCTAAAAATTGGTTCTTATGAAGAATGACCAGCGCGTTTGGACTGCCTTTATCCTGCTGTCCCTGTTCTGGGGCACGTCCTTTCTATTTATAAAGATCGGTCTTCGCACCCTCGATCCATTCATGCTGGTAACCATCCGGTTAATCATTGGCTGGTTGGGATTAATGGCTATTCTAAAATGGCGCGGTATGAGCCTGCCAAAGGGGTGGTCAAACTGGCGTCATGTAATTTTCCTGGGAATCTTTAACACAGCTGTACCATTTACACTAATCACCTGGGCAGAATCGGGGGATAGCGGGATTGACAGCACTATCGCTGCTGTGTTAAATAGCACTGTTCCGCTTTTTAGCTTCATCATTGCTGGAATAATTATCCAGTCTGAAAAAATCACCCTAAACAAAGTCACCGGATTGATGGTCGGATTTTTTGGTATTATTATTTTGATGAGTCGAGGTTTCAGCTGGGAAGCTAACAGCCTTCTACCTCCACTGGCTGTTGTTGCTGCTTCTCTTTGTTATGCAGTCTCGAGCGTATATGGAAAGCAATATGTGAGCCACCTGGACCCAGTTGCCATATCGGCCGGCCAGTTATTAACGGCCGAATTGATAATGGTCGTAGCAACCTTGTTTATTGTTGATTTCAGCAGCCAGGCTTTAAATATGGCAACAGTCGGCTCGCTGTTATGGCTTGGATTGTTAGGTACCTGCGCAGCCTACATTTTATATTATTATATTCTTCAAAATTGGGGGGCGACAAGGACAACTTTGGTTACCTATCTGCTGCCGGTCGTTGGTGTGACCGCCGGTGTTTTACTATTAAATGAAGCGCTGGAATGGCAATTAGTAATGGGAGGCCTACTTATCATTAGTGGAATCGTTATTGTAAACTGGAGACCAAAGCGCCGGCCGCTGATAGAAGCTGAAGGCCAGGGTTTGTCTTAATTGAGCTCTAAAATGACAGATGCACCTCATGATATTGGCCAGGTAATAAAGATCCAGTTTGTCTGGCGAATTAGTGACGGCGACCTCTTGAGAGCAATATTTGACGCCGAAGTGCAAAAAATTGACCAGCTTTCGGAAAAACTTATTGTTCGGTTAGGTAAGTGGCTAGCTGGTCGACAAGAGTCACCAGATGGCGTCATGAGGCCACTAGAAGAGGTGTCGCGAGAAAATTGGGCTTTAGTGGCCCGGCTACCAGGACAGCGGATATCCCTTTCCTTTGAAGCCAGCGACGGCCGGCCATTATGGCTGCGCTACGAGACCTTGACCGGCGAACATAATTTTTTTCGCCGGCTTAATGAGCTTCCCCCGGCAATTAAGTTGAAGCTGGCAGATATCCCCTACAACAAACGTCCTCAAGCCGATTCCGACGTTGAAGAGAATTAATAAAAGAGACGGCGCCAAAGATTGGTTTGCAGGATTTGATCTGGATCGGTTCTTCTTTTCAGCTCCCAAAAGGAATTTATCGTGTCAGAGCCTAAATAGGATTGGACTATGTCTGGATTAAGCGTGCTGTCTTTGGCGAGGTAGAATCTTCCTCCAGCAGTGACTACAATTTGATCAAGCTCAGATGCCAATTTAACTATTTTTGGCCGGCGGTGAGGAGTGATTCTAAAATCCATCGCAAGCGAATAACCATCAACCCCATGGCTAATGAGAAACTTATCTCTGCGATGGCGCTTCAGCACTGAAAGATAATTTCTCAGCCCTCTTTTCTGACAGAGCAGGAGTACTTGACGGATCGTTTCTTGGGCATTTTCCGCCGGAATGAAGCATTGGTATTGGATGAGGCCGCCTGAGCCATATGAACCCTTCCAGTTTGGAATGTAATCCAGCAAGAAGTGGAAGGCAACATGAGGTTGAAGGAAGATCGATCCATGCCCCAATCTCGATGATAGATATTTAACACTGTTTACAAACCTTGCACCAAAGTCATTCATGGCCGGCCGCATCAATCGCCAGATAAACGAGCGGGGAAAGAATCCGAATAACGTATCCGGTAAGTGCTGGTTTTCTAAGCGCAACGATTGACTTGGATAAGGATCTGCCTCAGGGGCCAGATAATTGGCTTTGTGAATTTGTCCTCTGCCTAACCCTTTTCCGGCGGCATAGCCGTCGATCCAGCCGACTAAATAATCGGATTCTGGCAGCAACTGCTCGAACTGCTCAAACATCTCGCCTAAATTACGGCTAACTAACGCTTCAACTTTAAGTAATCCGGAATATATTCTGTGCATCTCCAGGGTTATCGATGTAAAGACGCCCAACATGCCAAAGCCACCAATCGCCCCGTAAAATAGATCAGGATTTTGTTCAGGCGAACAGGTAACTATCTGTCCACCTGGCAGAAGAAGTTGGAATTCGATTATGTGTTCGCCGATCGTTCCCGATTTCCAGGCGTTCTTACCATGAATGTTCATGCCAGCGCTGCCACCTAAAGTTGGTTTTGCTGTTCCTGGCACAACCGGAGGCCACCAGCCATCTTCAATAACATACTGCCAAAGCTGGGCTATGGTGACGCCCGGTTCCACACGAATGCGGCCGGAAGTGGGGTTCCAATCCAGGATTCGATTCATCCGCCTAAAGTCCAAGGTGATGTTTTCCGAATTGAGGGTAGCGTCACCGTAGCTGTTTCCTGCGCCGCGAAGGCCAACGGTGTGGCCACTTCTCCTGGCCAGATCGAAAACCTGACCTAGCTTATCAACTGTCGACGGCCGGTAAACATAGCTCAGACTGCTGCTTGCCCCGCCCCAGGAGCTAACCTTTTCCAGCCTTTCAAGTGGTAGGGCAAGTTCAATCCTATTCCTCCGCCTGCTTTCGGGTTTGACAGTTATTTGATCTTGCTGTTTGTTTTCAATCATTTCTGTTATTGGAATTTCACCACCTGATTGAGATGGGTTTCTCCGAAAATACCCCACATTATTAGAGTTCGCTCCTATAGTCTAGGGTTAATCATATATTTAATCGCCTGAAGATGAATGACGGAATGTGGGTAATAATCAGGGAAACCAGCCGCCACCGGCCGGGTACATAGGCAACTTGTTTTCTCCGGCGGATTGCCCTGAATATTCCTTCAGCTGCCTTTTCTGGCGAGATGACCCACATCGTCTTTGAGGCATTGGCCAAAAGTGCTGTATCAACAAATCCGGGCTTGATGGTTGTCACTGTAGCGCCTTTCTGGGAAAGACGGTTTCGAAGGGCTTCCAAATATGTGTTTAAGGCTGCTTTGCTGCTGTTGTAAGCAGGATTTAAACGACGGCCGCGTTCACCAGCGATAGACGAAACACCGACGATATGTCCAGCTCCGGCCGTTGAAAATCGTCGAGCAGCCTGGCCGAGCCAGGCCATGGCCCCCAGGGTATTTACCTCGATCATCTCTTTATCTTTGGAGAAGTTATACTCGTCTTCAGTCATTGCCGGCTGGGAAGCTGCCATGTAGACGATCAAATCCAAGCCGCCGAGATCGGCCGCGATCTGCTGGAATAATTCAGGTACTTCCTCATAATGGGTGACATCATGCTTATAGCTGAAGGCATGAGGAAAGCCCTCAATTTTTGCGTTAATCTGGTCGCGGATATCGTTTAGACTTTCCTCTCGTCGGGCGACCAGGGCCACTAAATAGCCATGCTCCGCCAATAATCGCCCCAGGGATTCGCCAATTCCCGAGGATGCACCAATGATAAGGGCCTTCGAATGAGGTTCAAGGGGTCGGTCGGGAGGGGCAGTTGAGTTTGACATAACGATAATTATCTCATAGATGGGCTATTTTAACACATGGCAAGAGCATGTATATAGGAAAAGCTGTTCAACTAGCGTGTCATTTATCTGATCGAAATCAAATGGGACTTGTTAACTGCTTCTAGCCCACTACCTTTGGACGCACTCTTTCAATATAGATGGGATTGCTTAAGATCCATGTTCGTTCCTGGCCAAGATAATCGATGTAACACTCGGCCCTATAGGCGCCCGGTTCAACTGGCAAATGAGTTAGATTCAACTGGTTCTCCACACCGGCCACGATCTCGCCGTTACGGATCATGACAATCCGGCATTGTGCGGGCGCTAAAACCTGCAGCGTTGCTCCTGACTCCAACCTGATCAAATCACCCATGATTCCCTTATCCATACCTTGGCCGGAAAAACGAAAGCCGCTTGTGGAACCGGGTAAGTCATAGGCAACCCAGCCATTACCTTTGCCAAGGGCGGAAAGGATTAACCCTTTATCATGGGATATATCGCCGCTCAGCTCCTCCTTTATTAGAAGGTGGGTATTCACAGCCCGGAACAGAAAATCATAGGGGAAGATCGTTCTCGATATCGGACCCATTTTGTAGGTCAAGCCGTGAGCGTCGCTGTTGCCTACAGCGGCTATTCTTTTTCCGGATGCCAACAGCTCATCCCATTTTTGTAATGTTTTCTTGTCCGGTCCAAGAATTGTCTTTTCTGGCCAAAGGGCAGCCTTAAGCATCTGGCGCTTGCTTCCAAGATGCTCTTTGAAATTTGACATAAAGTTCCAAATCTCAAGGCCAGTATAACCATTGAGGTCCCAATCAAACCAGCCGAGGCTGTCCTCACCAATGCTTGGCGCTGCCGGATCAAAGGGATGGGCCAAAAAGCCACAGCCGCCAGATTCGACTGTTTTGTTTATCAGCTTCTGTGGATCCCTGGCAAATTGTGATAGTTCTCTCTCAGCCCCATAAGCCAGAAAGTGGTTGGCTTGGGGGTTTCTCCTCATATCATGGATCTCCTCGCCCACCAGAAGAAGAACGCGCCCCCCCTCATTTTCGTAATACCCCTCAATTCCATCTACCCACACGTTGTGGTCGGTAACAATTATAAAATCTAAGCCAGCGCTAATAGCATCGGCCGCTATATCCGCATGCCACTTGGCCCCATCGGAGTAGGGCGTGTGCATGTGCATATTTCCGACGAGTTCAATCATAATAAAACAGGAAAATATTTAGGGGTATGGTCGAGATGCTATCATTTTTCACTCTGTGAACCAAGTTCAATCAATATTGGGAGTCTGAAAGGTGGGTTGCTGGCTTAATTTAGCGGTTTAAACCATAGTCATCTGGATAAATCTAAGGAATTATGTTTAATAGGGAGCACTGTGTGCCAGCTGAGAAGAGGGCTAATTCTTTTCCCAAATAGTATTGGTATTCTTATCGCTCTTTCCGGCTGTGTTTTTCAAACATACGAAGGGGCGCCTGCTTCGACTATTGAGCCTACGGTTCAACCAATAGAACCTGAGCCAACCCCGGAACCTACCATTTCGCCAATACCTTTAGATCGTCATCCGGAAAGTGGGAATGGGGCTCTATCATCTACTTCGCTCTTCACCCAATTAATCGACGATTATCAAGTTAGTATGGAATATCCAGCCATAATCGATGTCGAGATCGCTGGCAGAGGGATCTTAGGGGTAGAGCGGGTGGTGATGAAAAAAGGAGAGGGGGGCCACCTGCTCCTGCTCAGAGAAGCTCTCTCTCCAAACCATGTTGGACAAAGTGAAAGGGGATCCTGGTCTGAAGGCATTTATGAATTCAAGGATGTCTGGACGCCGGAAGCGTTCTATCTAACCAATGGGACCGACGGCGCTTTTGTGACTGTACAGCGGCCGCAAGAGGACGAAAAAATAGCTATCGCTGCCAAATTTCGGGAGTCGGCATCCGGAATTCTTAGGGATGTATATCTGGTATACGATGGTCCAGGCGATCGTCCTTCGACAGTTCGTGATCAGGAATCAGATCGATCAATTCGACTCCCACTCGGATCAGAGATCGTGGTCTGGAACAGTTATATTTCGCCAACGATGCAGTTAGCCCAAGAGCCAATAATCAACCTCACCCCTGATGACGAAGGAAGGTTGGTCCTGGAGAAACGAGCCTTACCGGCGGGTGAGTATGACATCGCCTACCGGGCTCAAACTGATTACGGCGTTAAATGGTCTGAACCAGTAAATATAGAGATTTCAGAAACCGCCTATTCCCCAGATCTGGCTGTTTGGGTCTTTCCGGAAGAGGGCATTCAATTTAAACTGCCTGATGGCTGGGCCGAGCCTGAAGTGGAGGGCAGGAGAATTTGGGCAAGCGATCCGCTGGGTCAAATAGAAATGTCGTTGACAATTCACCCTGATATAGGGCTCAATGGCCCGGAGGAACTGAGATCCCTAGCCCTTCAGTATTTTGGGCCGGTATCAGTTCTGTACCAGGATCAAACGGCCGCGGGCGGTTGGGGGGCGCTGCGTTCGGTTTACGCTTATGATGCCGAGGATGGATCCCATACAGGCGTTTTCTTAACTCTTGTTAGAGATGGCGTCGGCTATGTACTAGACCTGGACAGCGCCGGCGTCGATGAGAGCGATTTACAGTCATTGGCCGATACTATCATGGGAGGCTGGCGTTTCAGGAGCAGCAATGTTACCGGCGCCCATGGGAAATGGATAAAGGTGAACAGCAGTGATTTACTCTATTACAGGCCTGTCGATTATATCCAAGAAAATTTAGAAAATGGCTGGAATCGTGCCGTGTCCAGGGATGGGATGTCTTTTTTGGCCCTAAGATCTGATTCGACTGGTCAAGAGTCCCTGCTGTCACAAATGGATCGATGGCTTCAGGTTGCCGCATACAAGGCTACTGATTTTAAGTCAAGTGAACTATACAATTATGAAATCGGGGGCCTAAATTGGCATCGATTAGATTTCGAATACCAGGGAGCGGAAGGACAAAACGCAGCAGGCTTTTTGATGGGCTCATCAGACGATGGGGGCGGGCTGTTCGTTTGGGCTGAAGCGCCAAATGAGGCGTATGAAGCGGTTTTCAATGATGTTTTCCGGTTAATGATTTCCTCAATTGAACGAACCACCAATTAACGAATCAGCACAATATTGGGTTCTGCCATTACCGGACGCCATCAATACCCTTCGTGCTGTGTGGATGAAGGTAGGTCTACTCGACAACCGAAACTGCGCCGCCCCGTCGATTGTCGCCAGCAGCGACCATATGACCCCTTTCAGTTCGAGAGACGCTGTGGGCGCCGCCAAAATAGATGCTTCTTTTGTCCCACCTGTTTACCGGATAGCCCATAGTTTCTAATTTATCGACAGATTCTGCATCATAGCCGGATTCACACTGCAGCACGCCATCTTCAAGATGAACTCGCGGGTAATTGACGGCCGCATCTAATTTCATCTTGTAATCTAACAAATTGCTGAGAACCTGCAGGACAGCGCTGCGAATTCGAATGCTCCCGCCACTGCCAACAACCAGGCGAATATTGCCGTCTTTTAATATTAAGGTTGGCGTCATCATCGTTGGAATTCTCTGACCAGGGGTGCGGCTGTGAAAACCGGCCGGGTGCAGATCAGCTTCTCCCAGGATGTTATTGGGAATAAACCCTGTCTCGGGCACAACGTAACCGGCTGATTCACCTGCGGTCGTTGTTAGACTGACTGCCAACCCGCTGGCATCAATAACGCTGATGTGGCTCGTATCTGGCTGGTAAGAGGGTTCAGACAGGGCAGGAAATCGATGATCGCCATATATCGCCGAATTCACTTCGCCAGCATAATGGTTAACAAAGCCGTCGGCCAGAAAATATTCAACTGCTTGCTCCGGAGAAAGCTCGTTCAGAGCACGATCCAGGATTGGCCTGGCCCGGGTTGTGGCGCCCATTATCTCGAAAAGCAGTCTAATGTGATCCGTCGATCCATGTGTGAATTTAGCTACCTCTAATTGACACAACAGCTTCAGTGTAAAGGCAGTAAGTACACCTCCGCTTGAACTTGGTGGTGGGAGAAGGACTTCAAATTCTCGATAGTTTATTCGAATCGGCGGCGGGGTTAGCACGTTGTATTCTATCAAATCCCGCTTGGTTATTAGGCCGCCGTGATTTAGCTGATCGTTGACCAGGCTATCGGCTAACGGTCCGGTTCTGATGAGCTCTTCGCCCCTATCTGCCAGGGCAATGAGCGTATCTTCGAGATGGGGGATAAAGAGCCTGTCGCCACTCTTAATAATTTGGCCATTCTTGAAAAAAATATCTCTCATCGAACTGGTGTGGGTGTAGAGGGGGCTTAATAAGTCGCAAGTCTCGGCTTGAAACTTCGCAATTGAATGGCCTTCCCTTGCTAATGTGATGGCCGGCTCCAACAAAGATGACAAAGGTAACCGGCCGTGATTTTCGGCCATCTTGCACAGACCAAAGATATTGCCGGGCACCGCCACTGAACCACGACCGAGGTAGAAAGATTGTGTTGTTGGACCGAAGTCGATAATTACCTCTTCGAAATCCAGTTTATCATTGCCGCTTTTCCGGCCGAGTCCGGGCATGGCGCTAAAGAAGTCATAAGATAGGGTAGCTGGGCTGGAGTCCGATTTCGGAAAAACGATTTGGGCAACGCCGCTGCCCCCAAGGTGAACAACGCCTACTTCGGCAATAAATGATGCGAAAGCGGCCGCGACGGCCGCGTCAACAGCATTACCTCCCTGTCGCAGCATCTGTGCCCCTGCCTCAGCTGTGGCAGGGTCTCCGGCCGCAATTGCGCCCTTAACGGTCATATTCACTCCATTTCAATTTGATTTCGAGCCTAAATTGTCTGTCTACAAATGGCTGATGGCCTCTAGTTTACCTTATACAAGCTGTACAGACAGGAATATTCTAAAAGTTCTTGGCCGATGTTATTAATCATGATAACATTATCAATAATGATAATGCGAATAATATGATAGCAAATCCAACTCAAGATGGCATTGGCTAGGGTAGAACTTATTATTCATCCTGTCCGGCTGCGGATCCTACAGGCGCTAGGGACAGGTCCCAAGACGACGGCCCAGATCGCGGCGGAGCTGAAAGATGTTCCCATATCTTCGTTATATAGACATCTCAGACTGCTTCTTGAGGGTGAAATGATAGGTATTCACGAAACCAGAATTGTCCGGGGCATCCAAGAGAAGAGATATGAGCTTGCTCAG